>JAOZPW010000002.1:0-30097 GCA_029932545.1 Thermoanaerobaculales bacterium
GCCGTCGGGCAGGCCCGTTACGTATTTTGAGAAAAACGCAGGGTCATCGAAATCCTCAAAGGCCCTGCCGGAACTCTTCGCGGGCTGAGCCTTCTGATCAAGACGTTCCCTCAGTCCGTAGAAGCCGCCCAGACCGTGGTCGTTGATGATCTCGTACGCCAGGCGGCAGCCGGAGCAGCAGAACTGTAACTCGGCTTCAGTATCGATCAACCCGGCAGGAACCGGAAGACCGCAGTGGTCGCAGAGGATTGTGTCGTTCACGGGGATGAGGGTAGCTGAATGCATCGGATATTTCAGCCGAAAGTTCAAGCGCTTTCAAAGGGAGTTCAAATCCGCGAAGAGGGGGAAAATAGCCACAAAAAGGCACAAAAAGGCACGAAGAGAAAAACAGCAGAAATTGTGAAAAACTCAGATAAATACCATAAGTGAAGCAGTTAGAGACTTCTCTTTTTGTGCCTTTTTGTGGCTACTCTATTTGTGGCCTTTTGCAAGTGGCCAGGTTGATAGCTGCCCGGTAGGCCGGCCTGTCGGTTTTCGGTTCCGGCTTCGTCGGGTTAGACTCCTTGTGTGACCACAAGACCGATTTCAAGGTGGGTTCGCCGCATTCTCATTGGCGTGGTGGTTGCATACTCGGTCTACCTCGTAGGTGTCAACGCGCTGCTCAGTACCGGGATACTCGAGACGGCACTCAGTCGTCGGCCGGTGAAGTTCCAAATCAGCTGGGAAAGGGCGTGGACGTTCGTGCCCGGCCGCGTGAATGTGATTGGATTCTTGATGCAGGGTCAGGCCCGGACCAGTCAGTGGCGGTTTGATCTCAATGAAGCATCGGTTGACGTTCATCTGAGTGCGCTGTTCCTCAAGGAGTTTCATGCCACCAGGGTGCAGGGGGAGGGGGCGCGGCTGAAGATTCGACGCCAGCGGATTGCAGGGGAACCCCTCTGGGAGGGCGCCCATCTCGAGCCGGTGATTGCCGGGATGCCCCAATTCCGGCCGCCGCTGGAGCAGCTGCAACCGCGGCCCCGAAAGCGGTTTCCGTGGAAAATTAATCTGGATGAGATCGAGGTCGAGCGCGTGGCGGAACTCTGGCTGAGCACTCACCGGATTGTGGGGAATGGAACCATCGAGGGTGAGTGGAGGATGGTGGTCGGCGGCAAACTCGAGATTCCGCATGTCAGCTTGGATATCCCGGGGGCCCAGGTCTTCACCGGTGATGACGAGGTGGGTCGTGATCTCGAGCTCAGGCTGGAGGGCGACCTCATCCCCACGATAACCAGAAGCCGCAAGTTTCTGGATGTCCTGCCGTCAATCACTGCGCGACTTGATCTGGCGGGGGTGGTGGCGGACTTTGGTTTTCTCAACCTCTATTTCAGGCACCTGCCGAACCTGCGCCTCCAGGGTGGAGGAAATGTGGACTGCACGCTCGGCATTGATCGTGGGGCCGTGACCTCCGAGAGCGTCGTATCCTTCGATTCTGACGGGATCACGGTAGGCCTCCGGGACTTTGAGGTAGGCGGTCGGGGCGTCGTCGATATCGTTGTCAACGAGGGGCAACAGGCCGTTCTTCAGGCCGGGATCAGTGAGGTTGGCTTTGCAGGAGGAGGCCGGGCGGTGCTCCCGCCGGGTCGGCGGAGTACGGACCGCTCCACAGACGAGGATCCGGCCCTCCAGGAACGTCCGGAGCACGATCCGATTGCGAGCGACGAGCCCTGTCGTCTCGAAGTGAACGCCATCAGCTCATTGGCGGACCTCGCTGATCCATTTTCCGACCTTGCGGTACGTCTCGATCTGCCGGACTGCCTCTTGAACGACCTGACCGGTTTGAATCAGCTGATTCCGGACAACCTCCCCGTGACCTTCCTGCCGGACAGTGAGGCGGTTGTTGGCGCCCGCCTCGACCTCTCGGAGACTGAAGGTGAGGGTGAACTGCGCTTGCGAGGTAAGCAGATTGCCGCGGTGCTCCACCAGCTTCCGGTTGTTGGCGACGTGATCCTGGGCCTCAGGCTCAGGGGATACGATCCAAAGGAGTTCTCCTTTGATCTCTCCGGCTCTCGGCTGGAGATCCAGAACCTCGCTTTCGATCGAAGTGACTCGCTGTCGGGGGACGATTGGTGGGCCTGGATAGAGTTCAACGAGGCGCGACTGGAACTCGCCACCCCTCTCTCTGTATCGGCCAGGGTCGGGCTTGGAATGCGTGACACGATGCCGCTGGTCGCCGCGTTTTCCCCTCATGCCAAAGTCAGTCTTCTGGCCGGTTTGCTCAACCTCGAGGATCTCGAGGCCAAAGCGGGGATCCAACTCGGCAGGTCGGCACTCGAGATCGAGGACTTGGAGGTTGAGGCTTCCGGGTTCGGCAGGACCGTGCTTGGTGGGGAGGGAGCGGTCGTCAGTCTGACATCTGATCGGCTGGACCCCATGAGAGGATTCGAAGGGCTGGCCATGAATCTCGATCTGGCCGGAACCGAGGTCCCTGATCTCGCAGTGCTCAACGAGTACATTCCGGAGGGGTCAGGCGTGAGCATAGACAGTGGTTCCAGCGGGACGGTGTCGGGCCGGCTTGAGATCAATGATGGGTGGATCGAGGGCTTTGCCGAGGTCATCGCCCAGGGAGTCGGTCTTGAGGTCTGCAACTTCCGGACGACCGCCAACCTCGGAATCTCCCTTCAGGTGCCTGGAGTCGATATCGATGATCGACTCCTCGATCTCTCCGGCTCCCAACTGTGGTTCGAACGAGTGAGTCTCCCGGGGGAGCCGAGGTCTGCGGGTGACGAGTGGGGGGCGCTGATCCGCTTCGAGGAGGGCTATGCCGACCTCTCGAAGCCCATTTCGGTGGGCGCCTCGGTGACAGTGTGGATGCGGGATACACGGCCGTTGATTGCCGCCTATCTACCGGGGAAGAGAACTGGGATGCGACTCGAAGACCTGCTCAATATCGAAGATGTGGCGGTGCATGGTCAGTTTTTTGCGAATAGGGATACCGTGAGCTTCGACGACCTCGAGATCAGTGGGCGTGGTACCGCGGCGGGTCATCTCCGTGGGCCCGGCTTCGAGGTCTCGGCGTCGAGTCTCAAGCTGGATATGGACGGCGGTTTCACGGATCTCGACCTGGCCGTCGAGCTCTCGCGGTCGGAGCTGGTAGATCTTGCAGCATTCAACTCCTACATCCCCGAAAAGGCGGGACTCGCCTTCGGATCGGGGAGCGGCGGAATGGTCACCGCCTGGCTGCGGGTAGCAGACGGTTTGGTTGCAGGTGAAGCTGAACTATCGGCGCAAAGCATCGAGCTTGAACTCGGTGGCACTACGACAGTGGGCGATCTCAACCTCACACTGAAACTGAACCGGGGCGACCTGGAAACTCAACACTATGACATTGGTGGCAGCTCGGTGACCATAGATGAGATCTTTTGGTCCGAGCCGGAGATTTCGCGTGTGGATCCCTGGTGGGCCAGGGTAGATATCTCACGCGGTGAACTCGAACTCAGCAAGCCCTTCGCTCTCGACACGACGATCGACGTGGAGATGGATGACACGCGTCCCCTGGTCGGATGGGTCACCCGAAAAGGGGAGAATCGATGGTTGGAGGAGATGCTGACTTTTGATGATCTCGTCGGTTCGGTGAGGTTTCGGTTGAACGAGGAGGCGGTGACTTTTGACGAACTGGAGATCCACGGTCTCGGCAATACCGGCAATCGGATCTTCGGGCCGGGCCTCTACATTTCGGCATCGGGCTCCAATATTGACTTCGACCAAGGCCTCGAAGGTCTTGAGGTGATCCTCGATCTGCCGGAGTCAGAGGTTCGTGACCTCAGCATATTCAACCGCTACCTCTCGGATTCAGGCACTGTTTCTCTATTGTCCGAAGGGCAAGGTTCCGTACAGGCCCACCTTGAGTTGGCTTCAGGGCGAGGAGCCGGGGTTTTTCGGCTTCGCGGGTCGGAAATCGGTGTGCAGATCGGTGAGACGATTGTCAGGGGTGATCTCGACCTCGATGTGCGGGTATTGGCCGGCGACCTCGAAGACCTGGTGTTCGATATTGCCGGGAGCCGTCTACAGATCGACGAGATGAGCGTGTTCGGCAGTGATGGTTCCGAGCGTTCCGGGTGGTCGGCCTCGGTGTTGCTGACAGAGGGCGCCGTGACCATGGGGTATCCCCTCGGTGGCGGGGTCGATGTGGAGATGATCCTGAGTGACACCTGGCCTCTGGTCTCCTACGCCGCTGAAAAGAGTTGGCTGGCACGCTTTTTCAAGCGGCCATTGACCGTGGACAACGTCAAGGGTCGATCAAGGATCGAGTTTGGGAGTAGTGGCATGGTCTTCGACGACATCGCCCTTGCCGGCGACGGCTTCGAGGCTAAAGGCCGGCTGAAGATATTCGAAGGTGGTGGCGATGGGATCCTGTACTTCGGACTGCGTGGCCTCTCGACGGCGGTGAAACTTGAAGGTGAGGACCGAAAGTGGAAGATCTTCGGGTCGCGGAAGTGGTACGAGCGTTTGTTGCCGGAGGTGGATTTTGGGGCGGAGGATGACGCGGGTCGTCAGTAGGCGAGGGCAAAGCGAAGTCTGAAGCCGAAAGGGAGGCAAGCTTGCTTGCCTGGTCCGTGTGCCGTCCGCCCCCGTCTCTTCAAGATGTTGCACCGTCATCTTTCTTCGTGTTCTTCGTGGATACTGGTCTTTGTGATGAACTCGCTTTCAGCTTGACCGTATTTGTGGTATTATTTTATGGCAGGAAAGAGGTTGTAACTATGGGTGTGACGGCTTACAAGAAATTGAACCTCCCTTTGCCTGAGGAAATGCACAAAGCGCTCTTCGCGGAGTCTCGTCATGCAGGAATTCCGGCGACTCGACTTGCTCGTTCTATCCTCCAAGAATGGATTGAGCAACGAAGGACAGAACGCCGGCGGGAAGAAGTCAGGCGATTCGCGACGACGTACGCCGGAAGCGATCTTGACCTGGATCCGGATTTGGAGGGTGCGGCAGCTGAGGAGTTGAGCCGGTTTTTCGAGGATGAACATGAAACGCGGTGACCTCTGCTGGGCCGATTTGAAACCTCGATCGGGATCGGAGCAGCAAGGCCGTCGGCCGGTTGTGATCGTCAGCAGTGACGGGTTCAATGATGTTGCAAGCTGGCGCTCGATCATCGTCGTTCCCGTGACTACATCGTCCAGACAGGCGGGTCGTGGCCCGACGACAGTGTCTCTTGCGGTTGCCGGTTCGGGCCTGACCCAGGACTCCATCGCGATCTGCCATCAGATCACGACGCTTGACCGATCGAAGATTCAAACGCCGATCGGGGTGGTGTCCGAGGAGGAGATGAGGAACATTGAGCAGGGGATCTTCGCTGCCTGTGATTTGGGATCTTGATCGATGGTATGTAGGCGTACCGTGCCCGTGTCCCAACGAATGGGAAGGGTTTCAACAAAAGGTAAACATCAGCGTCAGGGCAGACTCAATTCGCATTGAGGGCCCGTCGCCCCTGCCAGGCGGCGATCGAGTGTGGCCAATGGCAGGTCCATGGCTTCGGCGACGGCTACATACCAGGCGTCGTAGCTCGTCAAGTTGTGTCTCAACTGCCAGATGCGGTCTTCAAAGGGACGAATCGGTATCAACTCGATCTCGAGTTCGTGGAGATTTCTTTGTGCCGCCGCTGCCTCCAGTTGGCCGACCTGTCCGGCGAGCTCGAGCCGCCGCAGGATGTTCAGGCACTCCACAATCGCCAGATGAGGCGCTACCAGGAAACCCCCAGCGATCACCTGCTCTGACCACACACCGTCTTTTCCGGAATCCACCAGGGCGGCCACCAGGACTGATGCATCGACGACGTTCCCGGTGCTCATCACTGCCGGTCGGCGTCGCGGTGGGCCAGAATGACTTCGGAGTCGAGTTTCCGCCCGGTCAGTTCCTTCTGTTCTCGAACCCTGCTCAGCCACTGATCGAGTGATGGGCGTTTTGCAAGACGCTCCAGTTCCTCCCTCAAGTACTCCTGCATTGACTTTCCGGATCGTGCAGCCCGTGCAGCGAGTTCGTTCCGGACCTCGTTGGAGACGTTGCGGATCGTGATCTGAAGACTCATGCATTCATTATGAATGCACAAACTGCAAAATGCAACCCTCGGCTACTGTCCACTATCCCCTGGTTGACACCGGTTTCCCACGGGGTACTGTCAAGAGAAGGATATGCCCTGAAAATGAGAAGACGAGAGGCATTCCGTTCGTCTCGACAATCCTGTGATCAATGGCGGATTTTGGGGGTGCTTCAAGACCTGAATAGGGGTGGACACGGGGGTCCACCCCTACAGACATCGACGCCTCTGTGCGCGATGGGCGATTGGCGACTACCGGCCTTCTGGAACAACCTTAGGAGACACCTCTTCCTGCTCTTCTTCGCAGCAGGGCATCTGCCCGGAATCGAGGTTCTTGATTCTTTCTTCGGCCGTAACGCCCTTGTTCTGAATCTTCGACAGGATCGACATGGTGGTCTCGGGTCGGCGGACGATGGCGACGACGCCAATGACGACCAACAGAATGGCAGTCACCATCGGTGCATGGCGCCGGAAGGGAAGAGCCATCGCCTGGGCGCCGAAACCAATTGCCAGCAGAATCGGCACGGTGCCGGCCCAGAATGCCGCCATGACAGCCAGGCCGCCTTGAATTGATGCGGTACCCGCAGCGGTGATGACAAAGGCCCACAACCATCCGCAGGGGAGCAGGGCCGACAAGAGACCGACCGCCGCAGCACGAATTGCTGGAGGCCTGCGGGCCACAACGCCGAATGCCCTGCGAACCATTTGTGAGAATTTTCCACTGGCGGCGGTGGATTTGAAAAACTTTACGCCGCGGATCTGCGCGATGGCGCCGAGTCCCCAGAGGATCATCATGGTCCCGGCGATCGGCATGGCGATGCGTTGCAAGCCGGCGAGGGAGCCTGCCAGGTTGATCACTCCGCCGATGGCGCCGGCTGCTGCCCCCAGGAGCAGGTAGCCGATCAGTCGGCCAGCGTTGTAGACGCTGTGCGCGATCAGGCGTTGGGCGCCCTTCGTTGCGTCAGTTCCGGAATAAAAAACCACCAGGCCGCCGCACATGCCGGCGCAGTGCAGACTTCCGGCCAGGCTCGCCAGGAATACGGTTCCAAGGAGGGTGGTCATCGCGACAGGTGTTCTCGAGCGGTATGGGTGAATGTTTCTGAACCGCTTTCGACTGTGAAGCGCATCTCCCACAGGCCGGGCCGAAGCATCGGCAGTTGGATCTCGTAGAGTCCCGGCGCCGTTTCTTTGAGGTCACCCCTGAGGATCTCGCCGGCCCGTACGTTGTGGAAGGTCTCAATCCGGACCGTGGCAGCATTGATGGCACTGCCGTCGGCCCGGCGCAGTTCTGCAGTCACTGTCCGGCTGGTTTGGTCGTCGTTGATCGCGCCGACCGACTGATCCAGGGTCCACCCCAACCGGCTATTTTTCTGGTCCTGGGCCTGTTTGTCTTCCCAGTTGACCGCCTTTTGATAGTAGTCCTCTTCGACGGCAAAACTGGGGTCCGAGGTTGCCTTGAATAAGAAGAAAAGTCCAAGCCCGACCTGCATTACCAAGAGTCCGATGATGAACAGCGGCCAGCGAACTTCGGGTTTCATCGTGTTCCTCCGGTATCGGGTCCAAGGAGTCTGTAGGGGCGTTCGGAATGAAAGTCGACGCCGTCGTCAATGACGATCGTGATCGTGATTTCACCGTTGATGAACGCTGACGGCGGAGCGGTGATGAATGCGGCTGTCAGTTGAGTCTCTCCATCAGCCAGGGTCATGGGATTCTCGGGCGCGATGAATTCGAAGCTGGTGTCCGAAGGGCCGAACTGATACTGACGCTGTTCACCGCTTCGGTTGGTGATCTTCAACCGCATCTGGTTGGAGATCTCTCCCGAAGGCAATTGGGAAAAGGGTGCGCCGAGACCGCGCAGGAGTGTGACATCCGCACTGCTCTTGCCGGCGAGCGATACGATCAGTCCCCCAAACATCAGTGCCAGCATTGCGGAGTAGACGAAGAGTCGGGGCCTCAAGAAACGCCTTTTTCCGGACTCCAGCTGCTCCTGGGATGTATAGCTAATCAGGCCCTTCTCTCGGCCCACCTTGGCCATGACCGCGTCGCAGGCGTCGATGCACTGTGTGCAGTGAATGCACTCCATCTGCAGGCCTTCCCGGATGTCGATGCCGGTCGGGCAGGTGGTGACACAGAGGTTGCAGTCGATGCAGTCTCCCGCTTGATCGGTCGCGCGTTTTCTCAACGGCGCCCTGGGCTCGCCCCGGTCGGGGTTGTAGCCGACGATCAGGCTGTGGCGGTCGAGAAGTACGGATTGAAAACGCCCGTAAGGACAGGCGACGATGCAGGTCTGCTCGCGGAAGTAGGCAAAGTCAAATGTCATCAGGGCCGACGTGCCGAGCATCAGGAAGAACGCCCCGATGTGGCTGGTTGGTGGTTGGCACATCCAATCGAGCAGTTGGTCCCAGCCGACAAAATAGGCCAAGAAGGTGTTGGCCAGAAAAGCCGAG
The DNA here is from genome assembly GCA_029932545.1 of Thermoanaerobaculales bacterium. Classification (GTDB taxonomy): domain Bacteria; phylum Acidobacteriota; class Thermoanaerobaculia; order Thermoanaerobaculales; family Sulfomarinibacteraceae; genus DAOWGJ01. The sequence continues at coordinate 8,524 of JAOZPW010000002.1, forward strand.
ATGAAGAAGAAAAGCACGAAACTCAAGAATCGACGGCCATTGATGCCCTCTTTGTCCGTCTTCAGTTGTTTGGAACGTCCCCCCTCAATCCAGACCTCCAGCGGTCGGTAGAGGAACTCCATGTAAACGGTCTGGGGACAGGCCCAGCCACACCACACGCGACCGAAGACCGCGGTCATCAGGAAGATCCCGACAAAGATGCTGAAAAGCAACAGCATCAAGACGAAGGTGTCGGTCGGCAGGAACGTCGACCCGAGAATATGGAATTTTCGAGCCGGGATATTGAGGAGTATCAGGGGGTAGCCGTTCAGCTTGAGAATTGGCACCAAGATGAAGGTCGCTATCAGACTCCATCCGACAAAGAACCGCCGACGGTAATGAACGCCCTTGGAGATTTTCGGCCGAAGCCAACGGCGGGTTCCGTCCCGGTTGAGGGTTGAGAGAACCTGGTCAGTCGGTTGAGGTGCGTTAATCAGTCCCATTGGAGGATCAGACTACTATGGCTTATTGGTCTCAGGCATGACGGGAATCTGCCCGGTCTCATCCTTGCCGGTGGAGAGTGTGGAGGATTCGGTGGGCTCTCCATCTCCCGGTTCGTTTTCCTCAACGACGACCATCCCGGCAGGATCCAATTGTTTGCCCTGCGGTGGCTTCGGGTTTGGTGGATTTGAGCCCTGGAGTGTTCCCACATAGGCGGCCATCGCCATCAACTGGCCCGGAGGCAGTTGTTTCTTCCATGCCAACATGCCCTTCTCCGGGACACCATCGACGATGGTCTTGTAGATTTCCGTCAGCCGGTTTCCGTGCAGCCAGGAGTCGTCACAGAGATTGGGGCCGATCCCACCCTCGGCAAACACGCCGTGGCAGGTGGCGCAACGAGCCGAGTAGATCTTCTTGGACGTCGACATCATCGAATCGCTCATCTTGAGGCCGTCCAGGCTCGTATCCGTAATCTCCCCCAGGGCAAGAAGTTCCTCAGCCTGTTTGTCGTAAAAGGCAGTCATCACATCATCGTACCTGTCGTTGGGCAGAACGCCGGGCCCAAAATGAAAGAAAACGATGTAGAGGGGCGCAAAGAAGATGCTGCCCCAGAAAATAGCCTTCCACCACAGGGGCAGAGGATTATCGTACTCCTGGATGCCGTCGTATTCATGGTCGAGCAGCTGATCTTCGGTCGTCTCGATCGCTGGTTCGTTCTGGTGGTCGGTCATTGATTCTCGACCTCCTCTGAATTCGCTGGAACGTCAGGTTTTGTGTTGTTACTGGTCGATATTGCTATCAGGTCATTATCGAGGGGCAAGCGGCTCTCTTCTTCAAAGGTCGGACCACGCCGAATAACGAAAAGCCAGATCAAGAGGGCCACGAAGGTTATGAAACTGACGATCAGGCCCAGTTCCGACCAGGAATGGAGTCCTGCGCCCGAGACAACGTCCGACAAGCTCACGAGACCTCCTCGACCGGTGGTGTTGATCCTGCATCAAGGGAGATCGATTCATCGGTCTCCGCCGGTTCTTGGAGAGTGATCTCGGCTTGAGGCGGCGCCGGCGGAGTTTTGCTGATGTCGGTTCCCATACGCTGCAAGTAGGCGATCAGTGCGATGATCTTCTTGCCTTCAAGGCCGGCCTTGCCGCCCTGCTGGGCCAGACCTTCAGCGATGACTCTGGCCTGCTCCTGTGCCAGAGCCGGTGCGTTGGCGAGTTCGTCCTCGGTATAAGGAACGCCCAGCATCGCATTACTCTTGACGGCTGTCTGGACACCCTCAAAATTAAGATCTTCGGTCAGAAGCCAGGGATATGCCGGCATGATCGATCCGACAGTGATCGACCGGGGGTCGTCCATATGGCGGAGGTGCCATAAGTCGGGGTATTTGCCTCCGATACGGTGGAGGTCCGGACCGATGCGGCGGGAACCCCACTGGAAGGGTCGATCGTAGATGAATTCACCCGGTTTCGAATATTCACCGTAGCGTTCCGTTTCCGCCCGAATCGGTCTCACCATCTGGGAGTGGCAGTTGTAGCAGCCCTCGCCGACGTAGATGTCACGCCCCGCGAGTTCCAGTGGCGTGTAGGGTGTCACGGTTGCGATGGTCGGCACGTTGGACTTGATCAAGAAAGTTGGAATAACCTCGAAAAGGCTGGCCACAATGACAGCGATCGTCACCATGATGGTGAATTTGATGGGTCTGCGCTCCCAGGCACGGTGCCATTCGGTCCGAGCGAAGTGTTCCAGGCGAAGGGCCGTATCGGCAACTTTGGCGCCCGAGGCAGCGAGGGGAGAGTGGGTTTTGGGGGGATGAGCGTACGTCTTTGCAAGTGGCGGCGCTTCGTACACGGGAATCTCGTAGGTTGCCGGACGGCTCTTCCAGGTCATCAGCATGTTGAGGCCCATCATCAAGACGCCGGCGAAATAGGCCAATCCGCCGATCACACGGACCCAGTACATCGGGATTAACCTCAATGTCGTTTCGACAAAATCGCTGTATTTGAGATAGCCGGCGTCGTCGAAGGCCAGCCACATCAGGCCCTGGGTCAGTCCGGCGGCATAGATCGAGACGATGTAGAGCAGGATACCGATTGTGCCAATCCAGAAGTGGGCCTCGGCCAGCTTCTTGGACCAGAGGTCGGTCTGAAACAGACGCGGAAGGAGCCAGTAGATCATGCCGAAGGTCAGGAAGCCATTCCATCCCAGGGCGCCGGCATGAACGTGAGCGATGGTCCAGTCGGTGTAGTGGGAAAGGTAGTTGACGGCCTTGATCGAAAGCAGCGGGCCTTCGAAAGTCGCCATGCCGTAGAACGTCACGGCGACAACGAAGAACTTGAGCACCGGATCGACGGCGACCTTGTGCCATACGCCTCGCAGGGTCAACAAACCGTTGAGCATGCCACCCCACGAAGGCATCCAAAGCATCAGGGAAAAGAGCATGCCCACGGTCGAAGCCCATTCGGGCAACGCTGTGTAATGGAGGTGGTGCGGACCCGCCCAAATGTAGATGAAGACTAGCGACCAGAAGTGGAGAATTGACAGCTTGTAGGAAAAGACCGGCCGGTTTGCCGCCTTGGGCATGAAGTAGTACATCAAGCCGAGGTACGGTGTCGTCAGCAGAAATCCGACCGCGTTATGGCCGTACCACCACTGCATGAAGGCGTCCTGGACTCCCGCGTACACCGGGTAGCTCTTGAACAGGGTCGAGGGCAGGGCGAGGTTGTTGAAGATGTGCAGGATTGTGATCGTGATGATGGTTGCGATGTAGAACCAGATGGCAACATAAAGATGACGTTCGCGTCTTTTAGCAATTGTGCCGAAGACGTTGACGGCAAAAACTACCCAGATCACGGCGATTAAATAATCGATCGGCCATTCCAACTCGGCGTATTCTTTGCTTTGCGTGATGCCCATAGGCAGGGAGATGGCCGCCAAAACGATGATCAGCTGCCAACCCCAGAAGTGAATTGCCGACAGAGTCTTATTAAAAAGGGTTGTTTTCAGCAGGCGCTGAATTGAGTAGTAGGTTCCTGCGAAAATTGCATTGCCCACGAAGGCAAAAATTACGGCGTTGGTGTGGAGAGGTCGGAGTCTACCGAAGGTGATCCATGGGAGTTCGAAGTTGAAATACGGCGCCGCCAGCTCCAAGGCGATGATGATACCGACCAGCATTCCGACCAGGCCCCACAGCCAAGTCACGAAGACAAACTTCCTGACAATGGCATCGTCGTATGAGAATTGTTCCAGGCGTTCGTTCATGGATCCCTCCATTGTTGGGCAGTGTGGCGTTTCTTCCTGCAACTTGTCAAGAATGAGCAAATACGCAGATGTGCAGATATTGACATCTTGATGAACGAGGGGGGTTTCCGGCCGGACCTCTAGTTTTCAACTCTTCCCTCTTTGGATCCTGCTCCGGCCGGGTACAATGCGCAACTGATGGGAATGGCCTTGTTTTTCGCCCTCGTGACCTCGGCTGCGCTCGCAGGCTATGCGGTGCTGGTCGGTGTCGGTATGGACGATCGGGAGGCGTGGGCCCTGGGCCGGATTGTTGGTCTTGCCGTTGTTGTATTTCCTGCATGGTGGGTGGGCTCCTTCATGCCGGGTATGTGGCCCTGGGTCGGGGCAACGTGCCTCCTGGGTGGCGGGTTATGGGGCGTGATAACCCTGTGGCGGCGGCACGCATTGAATGCCATAACCAGGCCGGAGATGGTGTTCTGGGGCGCCGCTTTGGCCGTGCTTCTCATTCGCCTCGGGCGACCGGCGATCGTCGAGACCGAGAAGTTGATGGATCTCGGGATCTTGACGATGCTGGGCAGGGCCTCGGGCTTCCCGCCGCCCGACATGTGGTTGGCCGGAACCTCCTTGCCTTATTACTATTGGGGCTCTTTAGTGTGGGCGCTGCCGCTGCGGTTGAGTGGGATGGATCCCGCGATCGGCTACAACCTTGTAGTGGCTCTGGTTGCAGGAGCAACAGCCGTTGGTCTGTGGGCACTCGGCGCACGATTGGCCGGTGGACGATGGGCTTCTGGCGCCGTTGCGGCCTTCTTCGGGGTTTTCGCGGGTACCGCAGACGGCCTCCGACAGGTCCTGGCGGGATTTGGTCCTTCGCAGATTGATCTCTGGCAGAGTTCTCGGCAGGTCAAAGATGCGATTACGGAGTTCCCGCTCTTCAGCTTTTGGCTCGGAGACCTTCATCCTCACCTTTTGTCCCTGCCGTTGGCGGTGGCTGCAATAGGCGTTGCAGCGTACGCCGGCTCAAAGCATCTTTCGTGGAGGCCCGTTGTGATAGCGGCCGGTCTCTTCGGTATGACGTGGGCTGCCAATCCGTGGGCCATGCCGCCGACTCTGGTTGCGGTTGCCCTGATGCTGATCTGCGGGGACGGTATCTGGAGATGGCCCTGGAGAGGCGGTTGGCCGCGGTGGGCGGCTGCTGGTGCGACGGGTATCGGCGGTTGGCTCGTCATGGCGCCCTTTCAGTTGACATTCGATCCCCCTCCACATGCAGTCAAGCCCGTATTTGCTTGGACCGAACCCTTGGAACTTCTGGGCTATGCAGGAGTCCTCTTGGTTCCCGTGTTCTTCGCCGTTGTTCGGGTGGCGCGGGGGTGGGGCAGGGGGGACTCCTTTCGCACCACGGTAATTCTGGTTGGAGGGGCTGCCCTGACCCTGCTTGTCGGAGTGGCAACCGGCCGGCCGACGACGGTGGTGCTCAGCGTCGGTCTTTCGGTCCTGGTAGCTGGGGTTCTCGAACCGGGTAGCGATGGCAATCGGCCGGCCTTGGCCCTGGCAGCGCTTGGGCTGTTTTTGTTCCTGGTGCCGGAGTTGGTTTATCTCGAGGACGGTTACGGGGATAGGCTTCACCGGATGAACACGATATTCAAGGCGTATTTTCAGGGGTGGATGTTGATCGCTGCGACCCTTCCGGTTCTGGTCCGCCTGGGAGGCGGTAGCGATCGAGGAAGGCGTCTCCTTCTGGCCGCAGTGACGATTGCAGCCCTGCCCCATTTGATCGGGGTGACTGTCTCGTCCCTCAGGGCAGAAGGCTATGGTCTCGATGGCCTGAGCTGGATGGCCCCGGAGGATCGAGCCATCGTGGAGGTCCTGAGGAGGCAGGCGCCGGGTACGACAATGGTTGAAGCTGTTGGGGGCGCCTATTCGGAGTATGCGCGCCTGTCTTCCGTCTCGGGTGTGCCGACGCTCCTTGGTTGGCCGAATCACGAGATGGTCTGGCGGGGTCCGGACATTCTTCCGGAAAGCCGCCGTCGTCAGGAAATCGTCCGGTCGATTTACACTGTTAAAGATCGTGAGACGATCAGACGTCTGGTAGAAGAGGCGGAGGTCGATTGTGTGGCTATCGGGATGATTGAGAATCGAGATTTCGAAGCTGATGCCCTTGAGTCTGTTCGTTCAGCCGGAGACGTAGTGATCCCGTGCGGGGAGAGTGGTTCTCTGGTGTTGTTTCAGCATTCTGAGGTGTTGGGAGATCGTCGGTGATGCGTTCGGCATTTTTCAGCATTCGGGCGTGGCCCTGGTGGGCCCTGGCGGCATTGACCGTCGTTCTCCATCTGTGGCAGTTGGACGTGAGGAGCTACCATCACGACGAGTCAATCCACGCAAAATTGTCCTGGGATCTGGCCGAGTCCGGCTCCTACCGGTACGACCCGACCTATCACGGACCACTGCTCTATATGGCGATCGCATCGACCTACAAGGTCCTCGGTGACAGCGATTTCACTGCGCGTCTGCCGATCGCCCTGGCTGGTATTGCTTTGCTGGGAATCGCCTGGTCTCTTCGCCGTCCTTTTGGTTCTCGGGCGGCCTGGTGGATCGGATTGCTGTTCACGCTCTCACCAACACTCCTGTATTTCGGGCGGTTTTCACGAATGGACCTCCTGGAACTGGCGACCGCCTCAGCGGCTTTTGCCGCGTTTTACGCGGTCATTCGAGGGAGGATCAAGGCCTGGATATGGGTCGGCATCTGGACCGGGCTGGCGTTCGCCACTAAAGAAAACGCGTATGTAACGGCCGTTGTGGCAGCCGGTGCGGGGTTGGTCGTGGCCCTTGACTATGGCATCACGAGGTCATTTCCTATGGTCGTGAACTGGGTTCGGGGCCACTGGATGGGATTCGTTCTGTCGCTGGGGATCTTCGTCCTGGTGACCGTTCCACTCTACACGGTCGGTCTGACGCGGCCTGAGGACTGGCTCTTCCCTATCAAGGCGATCACCCACTGGTGGCAACAGCACTCGATCGAGAGGGTTCCAGGACCCTGGTGGTTCTATTTTCCCCGCTTGTTTCAGTACGAATTCTTGATCCTGGGTGCTGCCCTGGCGTGGGTCGTTCGCCGCTGGCGCAAACTCCATCCGATCGAGCTGTTTCTCGTGAGTTTCGGTGTGCTGTCGATGGCGATGTACGCCTACCTTGGTGAAAAGGTGCCGTGGCTGGTAGTACACCAGGTGTGGGCATTCATACCCCTGGCGGGCGCGCAATTGGCCAGGACCTTCGGCCCCCAGGGCCGCTGGTGGAGCCGTTTCTTCGCTGCTGCAGCATTGACGGCGACGGTTGTCGTTTGCCTTACCGCGAACTTCGTGCTTGATGAATTCAGTCCCAACCGGCCGAGGGTCGAGAGTTTCCATTTCGTTCAGACCACTCCGGAGTTTACGGCCGCCGCCAAGGAAGCGGTCAGTCTGGGTCGGTCGGACGACGGGCCGTTGATCGGAGCGAGCGGCGCCGCAACCTGGCCGTTGAACTGGTATTGGCGTCATGTCCCGGTCAAGTGGGGGTATCCCAAAGCGGACGACGGATTGCTGATGGCGTTCTGTGACATCGAATCTCAGGCCAAGGTACAGGAACAACTCGGATCGGAGTATGTCGGTGAGGTCGTGCCCCTGAGGTCGTGGTTCTTGATGTACGTCGGTGATCCGTCGCTCGGGGACTGGGCACGGTATTTCTTGACGCGAGAACCCTGGGGAGGGGTCGGCAGCACCGAGATTGTCGTGTTCAGGCGGATTGATGGTGGCCGGGCTGAGGATGATCTGGTGATTTGGGATGAGGAACCACCGAAATGATGAAGGATGAATATGAAACCGTGTGGGGCGCAGGAGGTACGCTCACCGACCGCCCCGGACGCCGCTGATTCCTGACGCTGAATCTGTCCCTGCGATCTGTCGCTGTCCCGGCCCCTGGATCCCAACCCCGGCCTTCGGGTCCGCTTCGCGGCCCCGCTCGGTGCGTTTTCCGGAGGGGCAGCATCTTTCGAACCGGAGAGGGGACCGCCCCTCCGGAAAACGACCTCGGCGGCCTACGGCTTCGGCCGAGACTCGGTTGCCGAGAGTGTCCCCGAGCATTGCCACCCTTGACGTTGTCCGCAACGGTATTCAATTCGGGAGGACGGCGCAGGACAACATCAAGAATGGCACGTGCCGTCCGAGAGAGGGCGCTTTTCGGCTGCGGGCAAGAGCTGACGGCTGACAGCTGATAGCTGATAGCTTACATCTCGCGTAGAATCTCTTTGAGGGAGACACATGACCGATCAACCTGAACTGACAGTTGTCATCCCGGCCTTCAACGAAGAAGCCAATTTGAGGCCGATGTTTGAACGCCTTGTTGCGGCGCTGGAGAACGAGGTTGATGGCCTTGAGATCATTTTCGTTGATGACGGGTCGTCGGACGGAACCTGGAGCGGGATTTCAGATCTTGCTGCAAGCGATGACCGCGTGCGGGGTGTGCGCTTCGCCCGCAACTTTGGGCACCAGGCGGCGGTCACCGCCGGCGTCGATGTCGCTCGAGGTCGTGCCGTGGTCCTTATTGACGCCGACCTTCAGGACCCTCCGGAGATCATCCCGGAGATGATCAGCAAGTGGCGGGATGGCTTCGAGGTCGTCTTCGCCCAACGGGAGAGCCGGGAAGGGGAGACTCTGTTCAAGAAGGCGACCGCGGCTTTGTTCTACCGTCTGCTTCACAGGGTGACCGAGGTTGACATTCCGGTGGACACCGGCGATTTTCGCCTGATGGGTCCCAGGGCACTCGAGGCATTTCGGGCTTTGCCGGAGCGCAACCGATTCATCCGTGGTCTGGTCAGTTGGATCGGTTTTCCCCAGACCGCGGTGCGCTATCGGCGTGAGGCTCGGCATGCGGGCGATACCAAGTATCCCTTCCGCAAGATGTTGCGCTTTGCCCTCGATGCCCTGACCTCGTTTTCATTTCTGCCCCTGCGCGTAGCAACTTTCCTGGGTTTTGCCGCATCGGCTTTTTCGTTCCTATATATCCTGGTTGTGTTGGTTCTCAAGGCCGTCGGTATCAGCTGGTTGGGCTACACCTCGTTGATGGCGTCGATTCTCTTCCTCGGTGGGATTCAGCTGATCATGATCGGCGTGCTGGGCGAGTACATCGCCCGGATCTTTGACGAGGTCAAACGCCGCCCGCTCTATCTTGTCGGAAACAGCACCGACGGCACGGTGCCGGTCGTGCCCCCTGATCGGCCGAATTTGTGAATAACCAGCCTCCCGGCTTCCTTCAATTGATGTAGCCCAGGGCCTTGAGTTGCTGATCGCGCAGCTTTCGCTCCTGCTCCGTCGTTCGATTCCCGGCCTGTAGACGTGGTGGATGCTGAGACTTGGAAACGATGACCGGATTGGCCCAGAATACAAGCTCTGCCAGGTCCTCTGTATTGCTGTCAATCTCGGTGGCGATGCACATCTCGACATGTTGGTAGGCATAATCGACAAGCGGAAAGTTCTTGCGTATCCATCGTCTTCCAGAGCTTGAGTCCAGGTTTTTGTCCACGATTATCGAGGGTCGATCACTGCTGGTGATCGTCATGGTGAACCGTGCCTGTACGTGCCGGCCTTCCAGTTTTTCGTCGTCGATTCCGAAGTGGACCTTCACGAAGGCCTGAGGCGGAATCAGCAACCCCCGGCACTCTTGATTCGATGGCAGCGGCTTGAGTTTCTTCCCGTTGATGACTTGAGTCTCGACATCGAAATCGAGGTCGAACATATAAAGACCGGTGTCTACAAAAGGACGTTCGGCTCGGCGGACGTGGGTAGAGAGTTCGGGACGAGGGAGCGCGGCCAGTTGAGGGCAGTGTTCATAGGGTAGCCGCTCCAGCCGCATCGGATTGAACGGTGGTACCCACTCCCAAACAATTTGTCCTTCGGGGGTAATTTCGAATGCCCGTCCACTGTTGGTTGAGGTGATGAGGACGTTTTCTTCCGGCAGTGGTTGTGCTGTCCCGCCGATGGCCGAATAGAAGAACTCCGAGTTGTAGTCCCACGTCACTTTGTCCTCAGTTGGGTCGATGATCTGCACCAGGCTCCTGCGATAGGCGTTGAGATCCTCGAGTCCGTTATTGAAAAGGATGATAAGACCCTCATTGCGTTTCCCTCGATCGATCATCACGGCCTCGTGTTGGTGGTCAAGTCCGTTGGAGTACTGCCACACCACATTGCCGGTCTGTTTGTCGATAATGAAGATCGTATGGAGGTTGCGGGCGCTGACGAGGATGTTGCCCGGCCGAAATCGTGTATCGCCGGCGTCAAAGAAGCGATTGGGGGGAAGTTCGCGGATGGAGTTGCAGTGGCTTGGATCCTCGCTCTCATTATCCCAATTTGGAAATTCTTGGCTGTGATCGAATATCGACCACGTCCAGACTGCCTGCCGCTGAGAGTCAACCTCCCACAAAGAGTCGGTATGGGTGGTGCCGTCGTACCCCAGGATCAAGATGTTACCGTTACTCAGTCTGATCAGGTCGTGATGCGGGAAGTGACCTTCGTTCGGAAGCTGGAAATACCAGATCAGGTTGCCGTCCCAGTCGTATTCCTTGACCAGATTGTCGGCTCCGATGACCGCCAGCCTTCCTCTATGGTCCAGTCGAACTCGACCGACTGCACGCACCTTCGGCCATGAATGAACGATATGCCCATTATTGTCGAAGACAATTGGAACCCTCCGTCTGTAGAGGCCGAGATTGAATCCTGGTGAGGCCTCGTCAGGCACCGAGGTTCTGACCCAGGGCTCGGGATCCAGATCACGGAGTTCAAAATGAAGGTCGTCGAGTTGCTCGGGTTGGTCGATCTCGGATCGCTCAAGAGGCCGCCATGGTTCCTCCCGTGACCTCATATGATGAATAACGGCCACAGTAAACCCCACGATGACGACGAGCACGAGGCACCTTTTCAACATTTGCAGGGGCCATGGATTGTGCGCGACATGGGCGTTTGACCTGTGGGGAAACCAGCGAAATCGATGGTGCGTTCCTTTCCGAGACTGCAGCACTATACAACCAACCCGGCGGAGCCGGAGCCAAAGATGACAGGCCGGCCACCGGGCAGCTCTCAGCTGACAGCGCGACTTATCCCAAGGTCTGCCTCGTAAGTTCGAAGCAGTTCGAGGACCAGTTGCTAACCGAAGGCAAGCTCCTTTGACAAGAACTCCATATTCGACGATATTGCCCTTAAGCCCTGTGCGGCAAAGGACGTCGGTGAAAAGGTGTCACGGAAGTGGAGGAGTTCATGGGTGTGGTTCGAGGTGTTGGGGTTGGATTTCTGGGATTGGTGCTTGCCTTTTGAACAGGATTTCGACCCATTTTCGCATTTGCAATCTATGTGAGGCAGCCTGTGGCTTGAGGATCGAGGTCGAGGATGGTGGTGTCACGTCGATCCGAGGCGATCGTGATGATCCCTTCAGTCGTGGTCATATCTGTCCTAAAGCCATAGCTTTGAAGGATATTCAGGAAGATTCGGATCGCCTCAAGATGCCGGTTCGGCGCGCCGGCAATGGAGAATGGGAAGAGATCGGCTGGCAGGAGGCCCTCGACGAAGCCGCTGAAAGGATGGCGTCCGTCCAGAAGAAGTATGGCAGGGACGCCCTGGCGATCTATCGTGGCAATCCGAACTCTCACAACTACGGATCCCTGCTCTTGGCCCCGCCTCTGCTTCGGTCATTGAGGTCGAAGAATACCTATTCGGCGACATCGGTGGATCAGTTGCCGCACCACTTGGCGGCGATGCTGATGTTTGGTCACCAGCTTCTGTTGCCTGTGCCGGATATCGACCGGACCCGTTTCATGCTGATCCTCGGTGCCAATCCTGTGGTTTCGAACGGTAGCATGATGACCGCCCCCGGATTCAAAGATCGACTGCAGGCCCTCAAACAGCGGGGCGGGACCATCGTCGTGGTCGATCCGAGGCGCACCGAGACCGCGGAAATCGCCCAGAGGCACCTTTTTATTCGACCGGGGACCGACGCCTTCCTGTTGGCATCCTTGCTTCATGTCCTTTTTGCCGAGGGACTGGTCGACCTGGGGCGCCTGCAGGGCCTGTGCAGCTCATTTTCAGGGCTGGGTGAGATCTTCGAAGACATGACTCCGGAGCGGGTTGCGCCGATCACGGCAGTCGATGCCGGGAGCATCAGGGAGCTGGCGTTGGAATTTGCCGCGGCAGAGTCAGCCGTCTGCTACGGGCGCATGGGTGTTTCGACCCAAGGCTTCGGAGGGCTCTGCCTCTGGATGATCAATCTCTTGAACATCGTCACAGGTAATTTCGACAGGGTAGGAGGGGCGATGTTCCCGGAACCCGCGATTGATCTACTTTCCTCGGTCGGTCGTGGGCGCCTCGGGCGGTGGAGTAGTCGGGTCCGGGATCTGCCGGAGTTTGGAGGTGAGCTTCCGGTGTCGACTCTGGCTGAAGAGATCTTGAGCGAGGGAGACGGTCAGGTCCGCGCATTGTTGACCATTGCCGGCAACCCGGTGCTGTCGACCCCGAATGGCCGACAACTTGACGCGGCGCTCGGGCAGCTTGAGAGTATGGTGGCCATCGATTTCTATATCAATGAAACGACCCGACATGCAAATCTGATTCTGCCGCCCACGCCTGCTCTCGAACGTGACCATTACGATCTGGTCTTCAATATCCTGGCCGTTCGTAATGTTGCGCGTTACTCCAAGCCGGTATTCAAGGCTGCAAAGGACGCCCTCCACGAGTGGCAAATTTTGTCGGAACTGCACCGTCGTCTCGATCGCGGTGGCTTCGGCGCACAACTGCGGCGCACTTTTCTCTCTCGACTCGGCCCACGCCGATTGGTCGATTTGGGGCTCCGGAGGGGCCCCTACGGTTCGTTGCTTCCCGGAAGGGGTCTGAGCCTGGCCCGACTGGAAGAGGCGGTTCACGGGATGGATTTGGGACCGCTCCAGCCGTGCATCGAGCGGCGTCTGCAAACGACGAACCGGAAGATTGACTTGGCGCCGACGCCTTACGTGCAGGATCTGGAGCGACTTCGCCAGGAACTCGAACCCAACGAGGTGGTTAGTGATCGCGGAATGACTCTGATCGGCCGGCGTCATCTGCGCAGCAACAACTCGTGGATGCACAACTATGGCCGGCTGATGGGCGGCAAGGATCGCTGCACCCTCCTGATGCACTCGGAGGATGCCGGCCGCAGAGGCCTGGAGAGCGGACAGTTGGTCGAGGTCAGTTCCCGTGTCGGCCGGGTGACCGTGGCGCTTGAGGTCACCGACGAGATGATGCCGGGCGTTGTCAGTCTCCCCCACGGCTGGGGCCACAATCTGGAGGGCGTCCACCTGGCGACGGCGCAGCAGCATCCCGGTGTCAACATCAACGATCTGACCGACGAACTCCGGGTCGATCCCCTGACCGGCAACGCGGCCTTCAGTGGCGTCCCGGTGTGGGTTAGCGACTTATCCACGAACTGCTTCGAAAAAACGAGGCAAACCTCAGGATAAGACGCGCTGTCAGCTGTCAGCCCGCGATTGCCATGCCATCGGTACCGATCGCTTCGCGAGGAATCGGACCTCTGGATCCGATCAGAACTGATCGAGCCCGCTGTCCGACTGAGAGCTGAGAGCTGATAGCTGAGAGCTACCCGGCGGGGGCTCCGCCGGGTTGAGATCCCCTCCGGTTTGCGGCGTGGTCCGGGCTCCTGTAGCGTGGTGCCGATGCCGGCTCACACCTCGACAGAGGTCTCCGTCGTGAAATTCGGGACGTTTCTTGGAGTCTTTACTCCCAGCATCCTGACCATCCTCGGGCTGATCATGTACCTGAGGTTCGGCTGGGTGGTCGGAAACCTCGGTCTCGCCCTGACCCTGGTTGTGGTTCTTCTGGCAAGTTCCATAACCTTCATTACGGCTCTCAGTGCCTCGGCCGTCGCCACCAATATGCGGGTCGGTGTCGGTGGCGAGTACTACATGATCTCTCGCAGTCTGGGGCTCGAGCTCGGCGGTGCGATCGGCATCCCTCTGTTTTTGTGCCGGACCCTGAGCATCACGTTCTACAGCTTCGGTCTGGTGGAGTCGATCCTTGCATTCTGGCCGGTGGCCTGGGGTGAGATGCCGGCCTACACAGGGCAGCTCTGTGCTGCGGTGATCATCATCGGAATCACTGCGGTCTCCGGCAGGAGTGCGGCCATGGCCTTGAAGCTGCAGATTCCGATCATGGTGGCCGTTGGCGCCTCGCTGATCGCACTGGTCATCGGTGCGATTATCGGCGGGCTACAGGCGCCGGAAATGAGCCCAACCTACCGCACGGCGCCTCAGGGCTTTTGGTATGTGTTTGCGGTCTTCTTTCCGGCGGTGACCGGATTTACTGCGGGCATCGGCATGAGCGGTGATCTCAAGGATCCGCGCCGGTCGATCCCCCGCGGGACCCTACTTGCGGTCATTATCGGTACATTAATTTACTTGGTCATCCCGATTATCCTGGGCTTCACTGCCCGGGTCAGTCCGGAGGAGCTTGCCCAGCCAGGGATCATTTGGACAAAGGTCGCCGTGCTCGGAGCGTGGCTGGTATTCCCTGGACTGTGGGGCGCCATCCTGTCGTCTGCATTCGGCAGTGTGCTCGGAGCGCCGAGGGTGCTCCAGGCGCTGGCCAGCGACGGTCTGGCACCCGGATTTCTGGCCCGACTTTCCAAATCTGGGCAGCCGACTCTTGCCACGTGGATCAGTGGTGCCATCGCCCTTGGTGCGGTCGTACTCGGCGGACTCAACGCGGTGGCGCAGTTTGTCACTATTCTGTTTCTGACCCTCTACGTCACCGTCAATATTGCCGCAGCGATTGAGAAGTTGGTTGACGACCCCAGCTACCGCCCGACCATCAATGTCCCGTGGTTTGTTTCGCTGCTCGGCTCGCTTGGCGCGGTCGTGATGATGTTCCTGATCAACCCCTGGGCGTGTGTGGCAGCGGTCATCCTCGAAATTTCGCTCTACTCGTTCCTCAGGCGGCGGGCGCTGCGCAAACAGTGGGGTGATGTATGGGCCGGTCTCTGGGTTGCGGTTGCACGTTTCGCCTTGATCAACCTGCGAGCCCACTCCGGCAATCCACGCAACTGGCGACCTCATATCCTTCTGTTTGCGGGGGATCCGGTCAAACGAATCAATCTGGTCCGACTGGCGGCCTGGTTCAACCAGAACCGCGGTGTGGTCACCGTGTGCCAGTTGGTCGTCGGTGACCTCAAGGAAAGGCGCCACGATGCCGAACTCCTACAGAAGGATATGGAAAAAGACCTCGAGGAGGCAGGGCTGGTCGCTTTCGCCGACGTCGATGTCGTCGAGTCGTTCGAAAGTGGAGTGATCAACGTGACCCAGGCCAACGGCATCGCAGGTCTGCGTTCGAACACCGTGATGTTCGGCTGGCCGCGACGGCTGGAGAGGCTGGAGAGCCAGTTGCGGATCATGCGCGCCGTGTGCAACGCCGGCAAGAGTACGGTGATTGCCAGGATCAATCGAGATCACCCGTTCGGCCGCCGGGACCGGATTGATTTGTGGTGGGGCGGTCAGCAGAACAACGGTGATTTAATGCTGCTGTTGGCCTACCTTCTCAGCCTCAATCCGGAGTGGCGGGAGGCGAGGATCGTCATTCGCGCCATTGCTCGCAGCGAGGAGGAGCGCAGAGAACAGGAGGCAGGTCTCAAGGCGTTGCTCCCGGAGATCCGGATCAATGCGGAGACCCAGATCATCGTCAAACCTCAGAATCAGACTGTTGCCGAGGTGATCCAAAACACCAGCCAGGGGGCCGCGGTGGTGTTCCTTGGTCTGATGGAACCGGAGCCAGGAACCGAGGCGGAATATGCCAGGGGCTTGGCTTCTCTGGTTGAACCGCTGAACACAACGATCTTCGTGCGTAACGCCGGTGAGTTCGCCGGGCAGTTGATATAGAAGCTGTCAGCTGTCAGCTCTCAGCTCTCAGCTCTCAGCTTTCAGCTTTTAGCTCTCAGCTGTCAGCTCTCAGCTTGGCCTTCTGCAAAGAGCTACAACAAGAGCAGCCACAAAAAGGTACGAAAAAGCACAAAAAAGGAAACAAGAAGAGTATCCCCTTCTGATTCGCTATCAGGCTCTCGTCGATCAGGCCTCCGAGCCCCAAGGTGAGTGGATTGAAACTTCAAAGAGTATCGATTCGATCGACCTGGCGCGGAGATCAACCCCCATAGCTGATCGCTCCTGGGTCTCCGGATCCTTTTGAGCTTGGGGGATCGGTGAACAGCCACCAGGCTCCGGCGCTGATCACTCCCAGGGTGGCAACAATGATGGCGGCATCTTTTCCGACCGTTGCATAGAGAATCGCAGCGATGATCAGTGCTGCTGCGGCGATGCCGGAAGCGATGCGCGCTTTGCGGTTGAATCCGGAGGCGGTAACGCCCAGGCAGCAATGCTTGTATTTCTTTCCGCTGCCGCAGGGGCAGGGGTCGTTACGGTTGACCTGTGAGTGTGTCACTGAGATTTCAACTGGTCATGGATCTTGAAGAGGACGACGACGACCTCGAAGAAGAGTCGAACCAGGGCCAGATGGATTACTGAGATGATCGGTGACAAGAGGGTCCAGACCAGGCCGAGGAAAGCCATTCCCCAGGCGCCGAACCGGATGCCGGAGACGATGGAGGTGATGCCGGAAAAAACCATGGCAAGGAAGCCCAGGGCAACAAAGACCATAGCGACGGCATAGAGAACGGTGACCATGGTTGGGGTGACCAGTGACTCGAATTTCAGGTCGAAGAGGGAACGCCAGAATCCCATCCGGTCCCGGACGGCGCCGAGGTCGAATGATCCGCCGATAGAGGGCGCCTTTGTCGGGGTTGATGGCGGGGCAGAGGGAACCCGGATATCAGGTGGCGTTACCGGGGCCTTCAAGGCCGCGATCTCCGGTATTTCTTCCGGCGCCAGCCATTGATCCATGCCGTCCTTCCATACGAGGAACGACGCCGACGGCGCGGACCCGACGTGGTCGGCAACCTCCTGGATGCTGTGAGTCCCGTCAACCTGCCGTCCATCTTGAGCGATGTGCCACAATTTCTCGGTCATACCCATGCTCCTTCCGCCAGACCCTTGGCCGCTTGTCTCGATGTTGAAACAATACCCAGAATAGCAAATCTACAGAAGGATGAAGGATGAAGGATGAAGGATGAAGGTGCGGTATCCTAGTTTGAGCAAGCACAGGTGAGGGAGGATTCGATGGCGATTCTGAAAGTGGTGCCGGCCGATAATGCCGAGGAGTGGGAATTTCTGCTGGAGCAGGATCAGGTAACGATCGGCCGTGGTGACGACAATGGCCTTGCTCTCGATGACAAGGCTGCATCTCGTCACCACGCTGAAATCACCAAGACGGCAACCGGTTTTCTGATTCGAGACCTTGGGAGCAGTAACGGGACCTGGGTAAATCGGGAGCGTATCGAGGCCCATGACCTGGGCGATGGCGACGAGGTCAGGATTGGTGGAACGACCTTGATCTTCTCCGATCCAGAATTTGACGAGTCGACGATTCTGGTCGACCTTGCGGGAATTCAGGATGCAGAGGCGACCCATGCGCAATCGCCACCACTGCCGCCTGTCGCTCCCCAGCCCCAGGCTCCTGCACCGCCGGTCTCCCCACCGCCGATGCCGGTTGCCTCTGCACCGGTGCCCCCGGTCGCTCCCCCACCACCGCCGGTCGTGGCCGCCCCTCCGGAGATCAGGGTTTCGTCGGCCGGGGGAGCTGTGGGATCGGGCCCCCAGGCCGGGGAAACTGCCGGTTTCGGGATTCGACTTGGCGCCTATTTGATTGACTCGATCATTCTGACTATCGCGGTGATGGTCATCATGGTTCCCTCCGGAATTCTCGCGGCCGTAATTGGGCCCAAGAGCCAGGGTTTTGCTCTGTTCGTAAGCCTTGTCGGGTGGCTTCTGGGCATGGCGGTCGGAATCGGCTATTTGCTGGTGCCTTGGGCCAAAAGCGGCATCACTCCGGGCAAGAAGATGCTGAAGCTCAAGATTGTGCGTGAGGACGGCGTCGAGCCCCTCGGTTATGCGAAGGCGGGTCTGCGGCTCTTGGGCTATATGGCCAGCGGATTTATCTTCTACATCGGCTTCATCATGGTTGCCTTCACCGATGGGCACAAGGGCCTTCACGATATGATCGCTGGGACGAGGGTTGTGAAGACATAGAAAAATAAGGGGATAGGGATCGGGGGCAGCATCCTCGATCCTGGATCTTGAGTCTTGCTCCCAGTACCTTTGAGTCTGAGACCTGCAGGCTGTATACTGGTCGGCGACAATAATCGATCAGACGAGGGGGGAAGCATGCGACGATTGATGTTTTTCTTGGTTTTCATTGTCCCGGTGGCTGCCTTGGCCCAGGAACAGCGTTTTGAGTTGACGCCGACGGTTGGGTATCGGTGGGGCGGATCGGTTGTCCTCGAGGAAAACGCCTTTCAACCAGGGGTCTACGATGTCGATCTGGCAACCAACGGCGAGTTGGGTCTTCGCCTGGGCTACCTGCTGACGCCGGCACTTGAGTTGGAACTGATGTTCAGTTGGCAGAATACGGAATTGAAGGACAATCACGGCTTTTTCGGAGAAGAGCCGGCTGGAACTGTCCCAGCGGAAGCCACCGGCGTTCTCGACACCGACGTTGTGACGTGGCAACTGGGTCTGGTTTGGCACTTCATGGACGGTCCGACAAGGCCCTTTGTCCTGATCGCTGCCGGGCAATCAATGATCGACTCCGAGACGCCTCTTCCTGATGAGACCGTCTTTACCTACGGTCTGGGCGTCGGCGTCAAGATCGAAATGTCGTCCCGACTGGGACTCCTCCTTGAGGCTCGGTTCAACCGGGGTGAGACTGATGAGAACAACTCGGCGTTGGTGGAATGGGAACACAGGGATTGCGTTGGAACCTGCAGTTACACCTATCGATACGACAAGAGCTTCAGTCAAGGGAGTCTGGTTGCCGGCCTGGTCATCGCGTTCTGATCGGTGGTGGATCGATGCAATTCAAAATCCACAGCAGCACCCAACGGGGTATCACTGTTTTACAACCGGAAGGTGCGCTGGATGAGACGACGTCGGCTGAGCTTGTGAAGGAAGTCTCGGAGTTGATGGAACAGGGCCAGGACCTGATCGTCGTGGATCTTGCCAAGACGTCTACGGCGACAAGCCATGCATTTCGGACCTTGTTGATGCTCTCAAAGAGGTTGGTCTCCGTAGGTGGTCGGCTGGTTGTGTGTGCGGCACAGCACAGTGTTGCCGGGGCCCTGTCTCTCAGCGGTTTGGCGCGGTTGTGTTGCGTTAGAGACAATCGAAGAGAAGCGGTCAACGAGCTTCTGGTCGAAGAGAGAATCGACCGATTGGCCGTTCTTGTGGCCAGGTTGCTTCTTCGCGGCGAGGAGCGTCGCAAGGCGGTGGAGGCAGTTTGAACTTCGTTGGACTAGTCGACGCGGAACTCCATTTTGACCAACCCGAAATGGAGCGTGTCTTCGTGGACGATCTCGACCGAAGCGCCCGGTTCCAGTCGGGCGCCGTTGACGAAGGTGCCGTTGGCCGCCCCAACCTCGTCCCGAACGAAGAAAACCCCCTCCCGTTCTTCGATGACGGCGTGGCGGCGACTGGTGGATCGTTTGTGGTCCAAGGGCTTGAGGTCAATAGTCGGGTGGAGGCCGGTAGAAGAATCGAACCTCCCGATGGTCGTAATGCCGGAGGAGGAGAGGGGAGCTTCCATATCGGTATCCGGACAGACAAGACGAGGCTTTCCAGTGACGGCGCCCCGTGGTGCCAGTTCTGCCCTTTCCTGGACTTCCCGCTGTTGAACGGGTGCTTCGGCAACGCCGTCAAGCAGTGTTGGTCCTGCTTCCCTGAGCCTGAAGCTCAGTTTCCGCAGCATTCGAATTGCGATCTCGGGGTCGTTTTTGACCAACTGGTCGAAGGTGCCTCGATCGATCCGAACCAGAGTGCAGTCGGTGGCTGCTCGTGCTGCTGCCGTTCGAGGAAGGTCTTCGAGAATGGCCATTTCTCCGAAGAAATCACCCTCTTCGAGGAGGGTCAGCCGGTGTTCCTCGCCGTCGATTTTTATCAGGATCTCGACCTGCCCGGTCTGGATGATGAACATCTCATTTCCGGGCTGACCTTCTTCGAATACTCTGTCACCGGCGGTGAAGGTGCACGAAAACTCGTTCTCACCGATCGGCTGTGCAGTCCTGGACTCGGTCATGCAATCCCTCTCTTTTCGGCGCGGGCGCCTTTCCCTGTTGCTCTTCATTCAAAGCTAGCCCACGCAGCGGCTGGGGTCAACCGGTGATTTCCGGGAGCAACACATGCCGATGATGGGAACACGGTATCACCCTGGGCGGGAAGGAGAGATCGACCCGAGGTTCCTCGGTCCATTGGCTGCCCGAATCCTCGAACTGTCTCGAGAACGTTGGGACCATAGCGGGGAAGTGGCAATCGTGGGCCGGTCCCGAAGACTGGAGGCCGTGCTCGAAAAAGCGTCCCGGGTAGCTGACTTTGACGAGCCGATTCTTCTGACGGGCGAGAGCGGAGTTGGGAAAGACAGCCTTGCCCAGGCGATCTACCTTTTAGGTTCTCGTCGGGAGGGGCCGTTTGTTACGGTCAACTGTCCTCAATTCCAGGATGGAAATCTGACGGTCAGCGAATTGTTCGGACACAAGCGTGGCAGTTTCACGGGGGCAGTCGCAGACCGGAAAGGCTGTTTTGAAGAGGCTGACGGTGGCGTAATTTTCCTCGACGAAATTGGAGACCTGCACATGGGAGCGCAGTTGATGTTGTTGCGTGCCCTGTCTTCGGGTGAGTTCACACCTCTGGGGTCCAATCAGCCTCGCCGGGTCAATGTCCGGGTCATAGCGGCGACCAATCGTACGCTGTCGGCGACCGGTCTGGGAGAACATTTCCGGGGGGACCTCTTCTTTCGGCTGCGGTATTTCCATCTTCATCAGCCACCCTTGAGAGAACGGGGTGACGATTGGCTGCTTCTGGTCAATTTCATCCTGGATCGTCTCCAATACCGGCACGGCATTGCCAAGAGTTTTTCTGAGCAGTCATTGCAGATGATGCGAGCGTATTCATGGCCGGGCAACGTTCGGGAACTGTTTGGTGTCGTCACCTCCGGGTATGCGCTGTCATCCGGAGAGGTGATCGAGCCTGAGGCGTTCAGCTCTCTGATCGAGATGGATGGCAATCACATGGCCCGGAGAGTCGAGGACAGTGCAATTCGTCAGATGGCGCTTAATCAGGGAGATTTCTGGTCGACAATCCATCAACGATACATGGAGAGGGATCTCAATCGTGACCAGGTGAAATCGGCCGTTGCGTGGGGCCTCACTCGGGTCAACGGCTCGTATCGGCGATTGTTGAAGCTCTTCGGGTTGCCGGACAAAGATTATCAGCGATTCATGGATTTTCTCAGGCACCACAAGCTGAAGCCCCCAGCCTGAAATGGAGAGCCGGCTCTATTAATGGAGGCGGGGCTCCATCGCTTTGAAGTGCGATGCCCTGTGACATGCACTCTTGGTGGGAGATCAGTTGGCACGAAGTTTGCGGTAGAGGAGATTCGTGCGAACCCGAAGCCTCGGAGGGGTCACGGGAAGAAAAGGAGTGAATTATGGTTGATATGTCTCGCGGTGAAATTAACGATCTGATTGCCAACTTCGCAACGAAAGATGCGGAATATAAGAGGGCCCTGCTGTCCAACCCCAAAAAGGTTGTGGCCACGCAGTTGGGCCAAGACCTGCCTGATTCTTTGAATGTCACTGTGCTTGAGGACAGTGCCGATTTGATTCACATGGTTCTGCCCTACGTGCCTCAAGAGGGCGCCGAGCT
>JAOZPW010000002.1:30197-38330 GCA_029932545.1 Thermoanaerobaculales bacterium
GCTTGCAAGAATCAAGATATAGCGACAAAGGGGCACGAGGAAGCACAAAGAGAGAAGCAGAATGGGCTTCTGGGACTGTGGCCGGGAGCGCGGGGCTCCTGCCCCGCATTCTGGCGACCCGAATTTTGCAGGAAGCTAAGCTGTCGGCGTTCAGATCAGCTGGTTGCAGGAAATCAAACAGGGACAGATTTGACGCAGAGGCGCAAAGACGCAGAGGTGCAGAGTTTCTGAGTCAAGTGGATTGCTGGAATGTCCGTAACTGATTCTCAAATCGAGGCGGGTGCGATGACGCTGTTCGAGCGCCTTGACGCTTGGCAGTGCGCCTCGAAAATGCCGGGTGATCTATCGAAACAGGCCGCTGCACAAGCGGTGGTGGATCGGTGGCGACAGGCAGTGGCGGGTGGAGATTCTGAGCGGTTTGCTGCTCGGCTCGGATGGGATGGGCTCGACGAGCAAATCGTGATTGATGCGCTCTCCTGGACGATGGAGGATCCTGAATCGGCGGTGTCATTCGGATTGGATCAGGGGTGGTTTGAGGAACTCCAGGTCGACTTCAGGTCGGGTTCCCGGCTTCTCGACGACCAGACGTTCAGGACGTACGTGAACTGGGCCGAGGAGGACGGGATTCCTTTTGTCGAGTTGTGGGCGCCCTGGGTTTTTGAGGCAACGGACGGCGTGAAGCGGCATGTGACGATGGTCGCCGGGCGAATTTCGGAACGGGCACTGGCGTGTTTGAGCCGCCATTTGTTGCTGCAGATTGCTGAGCTGGGGTCCGAGGCGGCGTTCTCCCAGTTCAACCACCGGAGGTCGGTGGCGCTGTCCGCGCTCGACGATCGGTCCGGAAATCGGTTTTACAGCAAGTGGGTCCATGGGCAGCTCGACCAAGGGTTGGTCCCTCTATTCGAAGAGTTTCCGGTGTTGGCCAGACAGTTGCACAGGATTGTTGATACCTGGAAAGAAACGACACTTGAGCTGTTTGACCGTCTCGAGAGTGATTGGCGAGCGTTGGCGACACTGTTGACGGGAACCGACCAACTCGGCTCGTTGGTCAATATTCGTCCCGGGCTCTCGGACCGTCACCATGGGGGCCGCCGAGTTGCGGTTCTGGTTTTTGAGGGTGGAGAGCAGATCGTTTACAAAACTCGGTTCCTTGGAATGGAACGAGCGTTCGCCGACTTCCTGGGTTGGTTGGAGGCCGAGGGGTTGAAACCAATACCATGGTGTCCTGAGGTCCTGCTTCGGCAGGACTATGGCTGGATGGAGGTCGTTCAATCCCCGGAGGTGTTCACGGTCGAAAACGTGTCACGGTGGTTCACGGCAGCCGGCACTCTCATGTGCATCGCCCACATCCTGGGCGCCTCAGACCTCCACGTCGGAAACGTCTTGGCCGGCGCCGGCTCACCGGTTCTGGTCGATCTTGAAACGCTTCTCCACCCCGAGGTGGCTTTGGGCCGGAAATCAGAAGAACGTAAACGATCGGCGACTGCCGAGATCTTCCACCAGGTCAGGTCGTCCTTTTTGACCACCGGCATGTTGACTTTCCTCCAGGAGGGGCCGGATGGGACGGTGATTGATATCGGCGGTCTGTGTGGAACCGGGGGCCACGTACTCGGGACAGCCGCGATCGAATGGCATCAACTCGGCAAGGATGGCCTGCACAGGATCAGGCGACAAGCACGAGCGAAAGAGTGGTGCAACGTCCCAAAGATCAACGGTGAACCCCAACCGGCATCGGCTCATTCGAGAGAAATTCAGGCGGGGTTTTCGGCGGCCTACCATTTCATGATGAAACGAAGGTCCATGCTCTGCGGTTCTCAGGGTGTGATGCGGTGGTTCGGTGGCATGAGGGTCCGGGTTCTCCTCAAGCCAACAGAGACGTACGCGAGAGTGCTTGAGCTGTCCTTTCGGCCGGCATACCAGAAGGATGGAGCGAAGACCGGCGTCGTGGCCGAGGCCCTTAATCGGAGTCTGTTGGAAGTCGGCCCGCGGCCGTCGTACTGGGATCTGGTCGCGTGGGAGAGAGGGACGATCGAAGCCCTGGATATCCCTCATCTGACGACATCAGTCGAAGCATCGATTCTGGAGGGACCGGACGGGCGGCCGATCGAGGGAGTGATTTCGGCCTCGGGCCTCCAATTATTCCAGCAACGAATCGAAGGCATGTCGGAGGAGGATCTCGAAGGCCAAATCCACCTGATGGCGATGTCGCTGGATACCCAGGATGGTGGGGTCGATCACGCTTTTGAAGGGTCTTGTGAATTTGACGACTCACCTGGGGACACCGAGGATCACCGACTCTCTCACGACGCCCTGTTTGATGTGGCGCGGTCGATTGCGGACGAGCTCGTGGCAAGGGCGGTGGAGGGTGAGGATCACAGCTTGACCTGGCTCGACCCGGTTCACCTCAGCCCCAAAGGCCGTCGAGATCGAGGCGTGTCCTACTATCTCTACAGTGGCTCCGCAGGGATCGCTCTTTTCTTGGCTGCAATGGCCGAGGAGTTTCCTGGTCAAGGTTACCGGGAGGCAGCAGAGAGTGCTTTGCTCCCGATCATCAATGTGTTCGGAGATTCCCAGGCGAAAATGCTGCTGGCAGACGAAGGGTTGGGCGCCTGTCATGGCTTGGGAGGCATAGTCTACGCATTGACTCTCTCTTCGGTCTTTCTCGATCAACCGGAGTACATCCGTACGGCTCGACAGGTGGTTGAGCACATTACCAAGGAGAGGATTGAGGCAGACCAAACGTTGGACGTTGAGGGTGGATCGGCCGGTGCGATTCTGGGCCTTCTGGCACTTGAGGATCTGTGTCCGGAGGACTGTGTTCTCGAAGCGGCCCTGGCCTGCGGGCGTCACCTCCTGGCGCAGCAGCAACCTGGACCTGATGGTGGGGCGGCCTGGGAATCAAGACAGGGGGGCATGTTGGCCGGTTTTGCTCACGGAGCCTCCGGCGTTGCCCTTGCCTTGGCGCGATTGGGCAGATTGGTGGACGATCAGATGCTCTTCGACGCTGTCGAAAGGGCTCTGGAGTTCGAAGATTCGCTGTATGACCCCAAGAGAAAAAACTGGCCGTTGCTACTGGTAGACCGCAAATCAGGCCGGCAGCAATCGAGGAACATGTCGGCATGGTGCCATGGAGCTCCGGGTATCGTGCTCGCCAGGTCCAGCATACGGGATTCGATGCCGCAGTTCGCTGACGACGACAGGTTTCGTGCAGCCCTGGATACAACTCTGGCAACCTCGATGGAGGGGCCTGACCATCTCTGTTGTGGTACTCTGGGGAGAGTAGAAGTTATATTGACAACAGGGGAGGCACTTGGGCACGAGCGGCTTCGGCGTGCTGCGGAATCGAGGGCAGCGATGGTCATTCAAAGGGCAGCCACCTCGGGAGCTTTTCGCCTCACGATTGTGGATGGGGAACTCAAGGCAGGCTTCTTTCGGGGCCTGGCAGGGATCGGCTACCAGATGTTGCGCCTGGCCAGGCCGGATCGCATACCTTCGGTCCTCGCCTTTGATTCGATCGGCCGGCAAGGAGGGCGACCGTGACCGGCGCCGTCCGATTCAGGACGACCACTGCGTCCGAGAAGACGGCTCTTGAAGGACTGACGTTCCCGGCGTTCAGACACCTTCTGGATCTCTCGCCTCAACCCCGATTTGAAGATTCCTCCGAGCGGTTGATTCAGCCGTTGGCTGTCGTTGCCGACATGGATGGAATGGTTGTAGGAATGGCTCTCGCGGAGATCCCGATCGAGGGTCAGGGCACCCCGGAAATTCTCTCTTTGTTCGTGCAACCCGCCGTTCGGCGCCAGGGTATCGCCGACCATATGATGGGCCGAGTGGTTCAAGAGATTGCCGATCGTGGATTTGAGGCGGTCAATGCGGTGTATATGACCGGCAAGCCGGAAATTGCCGCATTGGAAAAAATCTTCTGGAAGCAGGGATGGCTGCCTCCCGTCGTACGGATGACGGTTGTTCGATTCACTGTTGACGAACTCGATAGCATTCCCTGGATGCGCTGGGCTCGAGTCCGAAAGGGATACGAGGCGGTCTTGTGGTCGGATCTGGGGCCGGAGGATCTGGCTGCCCTCCGGGCGTCCGATGACAGTGAAGAGTGGATTCCCCCAGACCTCAAACCCTGGGATCATACTCGCGGTTTCGAGCCCCAGACCAGCATGGCCCTCAAACGTAACGGACTGGTGGTCGGCTGGGTCCTGAATCACGCACTCAGCGAGGACTTTGTTCGTTATACATGCAGCTTCATTCGTCCTGATCTAAGGCCGCCAGGACTGTTGGTGACGCTCTACAGGGCTTCGCTCGACCGTATGCGGTCGACGAATTTCACCATTGGAACGCTGACTGCGCCCGCCAATCACCCCCAAATGGTTAAATTTTTGAAACGGCATGCAGCGCCGTATGTGTCGTTTGTGGGGGAGACGCGCGGTACGCGCAAGATCCTCGAAAGATCGAAGCTTTCAGGCCTTGAGGATTCTGGATGAAATGGAGTCTTTTGAATTGACGGGGAACCGTCGGGGAGGAACGATGTTGGGACGAAAATTGAGAGACGTCTTTGTGACGGGG
Source organism: Thermoanaerobaculales bacterium (assembly GCA_029932545.1). Classification (GTDB taxonomy): domain Bacteria; phylum Acidobacteriota; class Thermoanaerobaculia; order Thermoanaerobaculales; family Sulfomarinibacteraceae; genus DAOWGJ01. Next base: position 34,770 of record JAOZPW010000002.1, read on the forward strand.
GTGGCGCTGAGTTTCATCCTCTGCTCGCCGTTGGTTGGAGCCGAAGAAGCCGATCCCCCCTGGGTGCCGGGGGTAGTGACACAGGAGAGTATCTCGGCATTGGAGGCAGTCCAACTGGCCCTGGAACACGCGCCCTTTATCAGGCTTCAGGAGCAGACTAGCTTTTTCCTGGAGGGTGTTGCTCTCGAGTTCACCGGCCAATTCGACTCGACGCTGTTGGGAAATTTATCGTATGACTATAGCCAGTCGGCTCTGACGGCCCAAGAAAAAAAGGGTGAACAACAACGCCGGGAGTCTACCCAGGAGACGCTGGACTCTGCCCAAAGTGGAATTGAGTCGAACCAGGCCGCCCTCGACGAAGCCAACGCTGCGCACGACGTTTGGGCATCAGGTGGTGATCACTCCACGGTGACGTTCAGCGATCCCTTGGCGCAGGCACAATACGATCTCCTGGTGCAATCCTATGACCAGGCGCCGCCTGACCAACAGCCGCTGTTTGAAGAGGCGATGATCAATTTCTTTGACGCGATTATCGTTGACAGTCAGGCCGGTCTGGATTCAGCCCTGGAACGCTCTGCGGAAATGCAGGACAAGCTCGATCAAATGGGTGACGTGCCCGAGTTTTCGCAGTCCTTTACCGCCAATTTGAACCTGATGCTGAATAAGCAGTATCGCAACGGCATTATTCTGTCGCCCTACCTGGATATCGGTGGTAGTGGCTTTCGGTACAAGGACAAGGGGTACCACGAGGCCGACGGTGGTCTGGAGATTCCGGACTCCTACACCACATCTTTGGGGTTCGACGTCGTGATTCCCTTGAGCCAGGGCCGAGGCAAGGATGCCACCGGCGCCTACGAACGAGCAGCTCAGATCGACTACGATGCCAGCCTGGATGCGTTGGCGTTTTCCGCCTCGAGCGGTGCCCTCGAAACTCTGATGGCCTACTGGAATCTGGTGGGAGCCCAGAAGGCCCTGGAGATTCAAACGGGGTCTTTAGACGTCAATCGGAGGATTCTGGAACTGACATCGGCCCTGATCGAGGCTGACGAGTTGCCTCGTGCGGAGATTTCAAGAACCCAGGCGACGGTTGCTCAGGGAGAGGCAGCTGTTGCAGCGGCCGCAAGGTCGGTGCTCGAAGCGAGGATTCGGTTGGCCGGCGCCATCGGCCTCGAGGTCGGTGGGGGAGCGATCGCACCCTTGGCCTCTGATGACTTCCCAATGCCTCCAACCGGGACCGAGAACCTGATGCTGGACTCACCGGCCCTGATTCCAGGGGCGCTGGATCAGCGCCTGGATCTCCGGTCGGCCAAAAAAATGGAGAAAAGCGGCAAGGTGCTTGCCGAAGCGGCGCGACTCAATCTTCGGCGTATTACCGATCTGAACATCGGCCTGTCATACAACAATCTCGGAGAAGATACCAATGTTTGGGATGGAATTTCCGATAGCTTCTCAGGAGACTGGGCTGGGCCCAGTGGCCGAATTGGTTTGACGATTGATTGGCCCTTTGCAAATAACACCCAGAAAGGTCGTCTTCATCAGCAGCAGGCAGCGTGGCAGAGCTCTCAGATAACTTCCGGGGATCTGGAACGGACGATTGCTCTCGGTGTGACTCTCGACACGGCCTCGATTGAACAGGTCATAGGCCAGGCAGCCGGATTTGGGCAGGCGGTCTCCAGCTACAAGGAGGCGGTTGATGTCGAGATAGAGCGGCTGCAGTACGGAACGGTGACTGTTCTGGATACGTTGATCACGCAGCAGCGCGCCTTGGTTGCCGAGTTGGCGCTTGTTTCGACGCAGGCAAAATATGCTCAGCTCCTGGCCCAATTGAGTTACGACACCGGTCGGCTGATCGTCCAGGAAAACGGTCAGGGCAGTGTGGATGCGAATGCCTTCACCGCCTTGCCCGGGCAGTAGGGGGTGGACCGTGAAACACCACGACGACGGACGGTGGCGCGAATCTTTCAGGCGGGTGGTTGTTGTGACCGGTTTCCTGACGCTTCTTGCCGGAGCCCTTCAATCTCCAGTAGTTTCGGCTCAGGATCAGTGGACCGAAGGCGAATCCGGGAGGCCGTTGGCTCTGGTCGAAGCCATGGAAATGGCCGTATTGTCTGATCCCGACATCCTCTTGGCACGGCAGGCGCGGGGGGCGTCGCTCGGGTTGGCACAGGAAAACAAAGGTCTTTTCGATCTGAGCCTTGGATTTCAATTCTCGTTCGATTCGGCCAGAAGCCATCTCAACGCTGCACAGCTTCATGCTGAGTTTCAGAAGAGGGATCTCTTCAGGCAGCTTTCAAATATCCTCGATGCGGTGGCGGACGATCTTCAGGATCAGCTGGGCGGCACGGACTTCGTATGGGCGGACTGCCGTCCCGGACTGACCGTCACCATTGGTGACCAGAAAATCTGTATTGCGGGACGAATACAGGCAAATTACGAACTGTGGCATGACTTTGCGAACGCTGCCGGCGCCTCCGAAATGGCGGCTGCGATGGTATTGGCCAACCGGAGAGATGCTGCCAATGTTGTTGATGTCCTGCATTTGAATGCGTTTGCCCAGCGGATCAATTTGCGCAATATGGGAACCGTTCCAACCATCAATGAGACTCTGACGACTGCTTTCGACCTCCGCCTGACCAAAATGTTTCGGAACGGTATCGTGCTGCAACCGGGCCTGATCCTCGATGCCGTGCAGGACAATTACGTCGGCAAATCTGCGGTACCGGCTCTCGGGGGAAAGGGTATCCCGGACAGTGTTCGTTCGGTTCTAGGTCTGACCTTGGACATTCCATTGGGGAAGGGGCGGGGTGTCGTTTCGACCGGTGCAGCCGAAGTAGCTGCCCAGGCAACGGCGGACGCAGCGCTGGCTCAGGAAGCATTTACCGTTTCCCAATCGGTGGAACGGACCGCACTTGCATATTGGGCTGTTGCAGCCGACCAGGCCCGGTTGGATCTTCTGCTGAAATCCGAAGATCTTCAGGCGCGGTTGTTGGAAATGGGAGAGGCGTTGGTCGAGGCAGACGAGTACCCCGAAGCAGATCTCCATTTTATCCGGGGTCGGTTGCACTTGACTCAAGGCAGGGTGGCCGAGGTCCGAGAGAGCTTGGTGAAGGCTCGATTGACGCTTTCGGAGGTCATGGGGCAGAGGCTGACCACGATCGACCAGGCACCTATGGCCGCCGACAGTTTGCCCGCCGTGTCCGACTCCAGGATCGATTTATTCTCGACGGTCGACGAAATGGTCGCCTTGGCACTTCGGTCCCGCTTTGATGTTGTGGCGGCGAAACACAGGGTAGATGCAGCCGAAACGCTGACTGAGGCTGCTTCCTCCGACCTCAAGAGGCGGGTTGATCTGCAACTTGGAGTTGGGTATTCGGGATTGCACGAGGGGGGTGACCTTACGACGCTGGACGACCTGACAAGTGGGTGGTGGCACGCTGCCTCCGACTTTTCTGCAGGACCCAGTTTCCGGATAGCCCTGGATTTCGAACTGCCGTTTGCCAACCGGGCGGCCATGGGCCGGTCGGCTCAGTCCTTTTCCCTGGAGCGTCAAAGCAGGATCGA
>JAOZPW010000353.1 GCA_029932545.1 Thermoanaerobaculales bacterium
CTATAAATGGCGGCAGTTGGAAGGTTTGCCGAGAATGGCCCACCAAGGTGTTTCCCCGTGCCCGTGCCCGACTCTTCTCGGGTTCGCCCCTGTTGAAAAACTCACAAGACCTACAAGAGAGGTTGCTTGGGTTCAGCTTCATGGGGTAGTGGCAAACACATATCGGGAACGATAACGAGAACGGGCTCGGGCTCGGGATTAAGGTCCACCGGTTCTCTTTGGTTCCGGCTCCGCCGGGTTAGCCAGTTGTATACCCAAAACTGGGAAGCCGAACCGCGACCGGGTACACTATCGCGATGGATATCAATGGCACACATTATCGGACGATCTGGGTTGAAGATGACGGCTGGTCGGTTGGCATCATCGACCAGACGCTCCTGCCTCATGAATTTCTGATCGCCCGCTTGACCACGCTTGACGAAGTTTGTATCGCCATCGAGACGATGCAGGTTCGCGGCGCCCCCCTGATCGGCGTCGCGGCAGCCTATGGGCTGGCGTTGGCCCTCCGGACAGACGCATCGGATAAGTCTCTGCTTGAGGCAATCGAACGCCTGGGTGCGACCCGGCCGACTGCGGTCAATCTGCAATGGGCACTAGAAAAAGTTCGGGCTGCGGTCGAGAATCTCGTGGGGGAGGACCGTGTGTCCGCGGCCTACGCCAAGGCTGCCGGTTTGGCTGACGAGGACGTGTCGGCATGCGCCCGGATCGGTCGGCATGGGGCAGAGTTGATTTATGAGGTGGCCGGAGGCAAGCAGGATCAGCCGGTTCAGATTCTGACTCACTGCAACGCCGGTTGGTTGGCAACTGTCGATTGGGGAACGGCTCTGGCGCCGGTCTACCGGGCGCATGATGCCGGCGTTCCGGTTCACGTATGGGTAGACGAGACCCGGCCCCGAAATCAGGGTGCCGCGCTGACAATGTGGGAATTGATGGCCCATGGGGTTCCCTGTACCCTGGTGGCGGACAACGCCGGTGGTTACCTGATGCAGAAGGGTATGGTTGACCTGTGCCTTGTCGGAACCGATCGCACCACTCGCCGGGGTGATGTCGCCAACAAGATCGGCACCTACCTCAAGGCTCTGGCGGCTCGGGACAACGGCGTGCCGTTTTATGTTGCGGCGCCCAGTTCGTCGATCGACTGGCAACTGGACGACGGACTGACGGAGATCCCGATCGAGGAGCGTTCTCCCAGGGAAATTACCCACATCGTTGGGCGCAACGGCACCGAGGTTCAAACAGTTGAGATCGCTCCATCCGGTGCGAAGGCGGCCAATTTCGCCTTTGACGTGACGCGGGCCCGCCTGGTGACGGCATTGGTAACCGACCGTGGCTTATGTCCGGCCTCTTGTGAGGGATTGATCTCACGGTTCCCCGAGCATTCGTCATGAGGCGGGCAATTTGCCTCACAGTCGCGGTTCTCATTGTGGTTCTCAGCCTCGCCGGCTGCCGAAGTATCGAGGTCCCCGATCCGGCAGAGCAGGACGACCGTGGGCCTTGGTGGGATGTTGAACAGGCGGAGATCCTGGTGTGGCAGGCCGATGATCCGGCTTTTGCGCAGGAGATGGCTCTTGAGGGCTCCGGTCTCGTGGCACATGACGGCATGTTGCTCGCTACATCCGAAAAGTATGCGCACGTGCTCCAGATTGATCCCGTCACGCTGAAGGTCGAGACGTTCGTAATGGATCTGCCGCAATATGCGGAGATTGAGGGCCTTACTGTCGACGGCGGGGAACTCCTGCTGTGCGATGAGGCCAATGCCGCGGTGTGGGCAGCCGGACTTCCCTCTGAGAAGACGAACGGTAGGCTCGGGGTTCGGCGGCTGGAACTGGTTGGCTTTGAACTGTCCGGCGGCAAGTTGGGCGTGGAGGGCATCACGGTTGATCAAGGGCCTCCTCACGAAGTCTACCTGGTATTGGAAAGGACCGGAGCGAAGGAAGAGGGATGTCGGGCGACGATCTTCAAGCTGAGCCGGCAGGAGGATCAATTGATGCCCAGCGCCGATCCGCTGGTTATTCCAATGGAGGATTGCAACTGGCGGCTGACGGCCCTGCAGTTCTGGAACGGCCGCCTCCTGGCGCTCAAAACCCGGTATCCGGGAGAGCGGTACGAAGTGGTTGTCATCGACAGGGAAACCGGGAGCCTGACCACCGTGCTGGACATGACTGACCTTTTGATCGGGGTTCGAAACGACGGATGGGGCAACAATATCGAAGGTGTGACGGTGACAAAAGACGGTTCACTGTGGCTTATCAGTGACAATGCGATGACCGACAAGGCAAGGACTGTCAAACCGCCGCCGGCCAGGGACAAGACGCTTTTGATGCGGTTTCCGCCGTTGCACCTGCCGAGGGTTCACTGAAAAACCGACGCGGACTTCGGCTGGGATTGATGATCCTGGTCGTGGTGCCGGTCCTTTGTTGGGGAGCCACCGTGGTTCTCTTCGGAGGGGTACGCACCGTCATTCCGGGTGAAGTATTTCGGTCGCCCCAACTCGGCACGAGGGCGCTTCGACAAGCGATCGATGAATATGGCATTCGCAGTGTTCTCAATCTGCGGGGCAGGGGCCACGGGCGAACGTGGTATCACGACGAACGTACCGTTTGCGAGCAGGCGGGCGTTGCTCACGTCACCTTAACCTTCGACATCGATGAGTGGCCGCCTCGACCGGTCGTGCTGCGGTTCCTCGAGATTCTCAAAGATCTCGAGCCACCGGTTTTGTTTCACTGCAACCGGGGCGTCGACCGAGCCGGTTGGGCGGGTGCAGTCGTCGTCTTGGCGGACGGCGGAAGCCTGGAGGACGGTGAACGCCAGTTGTCACCTGTTTTCGGCCACATCTGTATTCGGTCGAAATGTCCCCAGCACTTCTTCTTTGCTGCCTACCGCCGTTGGCTTGTGGAATCGGCGCAGGTCCATTCCAAGATGGTTTTCCAGCAGTGGATGGGACAGATTTACTGCCCCGATCCGTGGAATGCCCAGTTGGCGTTGGCGGCGGACGCCCCAAGTAAAGCGGTTGGGGGTGACGATCTGGTTCTGTCTGTCGAAGTGATCAATCGAGGTCGGGATGCCTGGCAGATCGGATCATCGGACATCCGTCTGGGGATCAGGATGATAGGTCCGCTGGACTCGATTCCGGACAACCCGATCGACCTCTTCCTCGATCGCAAGGCCCCTGTGGTAGACCTCGGACGAGGTGGGCTCGGCGATGATCATATCGATCCGGGTGGCGCCGGTGTCTTCGAGGTGACCGTTCGGTTGCCTATTGAACCGGGGCTTTATCTGGTTCAGGCGGACATGGTCAAGGAACACGTCCACTGGTTCTCCGAGATGGGTTGGCCAGGGCTCGTGTGGCCCCTGGAAATCGTCGAGCGCGATTAAACCACGAAGACACGAAGGCCACAAAGAGGAAATTTGCGACAAAGGGGCGCCGTTTGCGCGTCCTGCGCTGTTGTGGCCGCGGGCGTCCCCGCCCGCTGGGGCTGCAGATTCTCTACAGCACTCTATAGGGCAGCACTCTATAGGGGACACT
>JAOZPW010000354.1:0-2241 GCA_029932545.1 Thermoanaerobaculales bacterium
CGGGATTGTTGAAAACGGAAGACCTTACGAGATTCTTCGGAGTGACGCGGATGACGGTATGCAACTGGCGCAAAGCCGGGCTGCCTTTCATTCGGTGCAGCGAAAGGACGTTCAGGTACAGGGTTGCAGACCTCGAGGAGTGGTTCGGTGCTGAGCTGTCGGAGCTGGGAGAGTATCTCAAGATCGCGGGTGCCCCTGATCACGGCCTCAAGGCGAGAACACTAATGTGTTTCTCGACATCCTCAAGAGCGACGGACCGAGAAGAGGGAGCTGGCACGACATCATGCCATTGTTGACGGCGCTCGTTTCGCGAGCTGCCCTGATTGGCGACGATGTGCGGCTGCCCGCCGAAGGCGTCGTCGTTGCCGCCAACGAAGGTGGTCGGTTCAAGGGGGTTTCGCCTGAGATCTGACTGCGCAACGAGATCAACCGCACCTCTCATCAAGAGCGGTCACCAACGCATCCACCTCGTCTTCGGTGGTCTGAGGTCCAACTCCAACCCTCAGGGTTCCCGTCGGGAAAGTGCCCAGACGGCGGTGGGCTGCGGGTGCGCAGTGAAGGCCGGCTCTCAAAGCGATGCCTCGTTCACGGTCCAACCATGTGGCCAACTCGCCGACATCTTCTCTGTCGATTGTGAAGCTGAGCACGCCGGTCTGTGGCATGTCTTCGACCCAGCCGGTGAGGCGGAGACCTGGGATGGTCCGCATCCCGGTGATGCATCTATTGATCAAGGCTCTTTCGTGGTCTTGAATTGCCTCAACCGTTCGATCGGTCAACCAGGTACAGGCGGCGCCCAGCCCGGCGATACCCGGGCCGTTGGGTGTTCCCGCTTCCAAGAGATCAGGAAGCATGACGGGCATGTCCTCGCTTTCCGAGTTCGAACCCGTGCCGCCTCGAATCAGGGGCTGGATCTCAAAGTCCTCGGCCAGGAGTGCGATGCCGGTTCCGGACGGCCCCTGGAGTCCTTTGTGGCCCGAGCAGACGAAGGCAGCGAGGCCCGAACGCGAGAAGGCAAAGGGCAGAGTTCCTGCGGTCTGGGCGCCGTCGACGACAACCGGAGTCGGCGCGATTCGGAGGGCCACTTCCTCTACCGGGATGACGGCGCCGCTGACGTTGGAGGCATGGCTCAGGACGACCAGAGCCGTCGGGGCCTGGCCGACGATTTCTTGAACTTCGGCTGCTGTTGGAACGCCGGCAGGGGAGACTCCCTCGACGACGCTGATTGTGATTCCCCGCTGGGCCTCAAGCCATCTCAAAGGGCGCATGACTGAATTGTGTTCGAGGGCCGACGTCACTACTCGGTCGCCTGGTCCCAGGCGTCCGCACAGGATATTGTTGAGCCAGAAGGTTGCGCTCGGACCGAGGAGGGTGCGTTCGGGGTCGGCGTCGAGCAATTCGGCAACCGCGGTCCTGGCGTCTTCAATAGCCCTGGAGGCTTTGATCGTCAATCGGTGACCGCCACGTCCTGGGTTTCCTGACGCCTCGTCGATGAACTGTGCGACAGCTGCCGAAACTCCGGGCGCTTTCGGGAAAGAGGTCGCGCCGTGATCCAGGTAGATCACGGGCGGATCAGGCGGCCGGCCTGCTCCAGGATCGAGGCGATTTCCAACATATCGGTCACTCGTCCGACCTCCAGCTGACCGGCCAATTCAAAGAAATTGAGGCAGGTTCCACAGGCGATGATCTCGATACCATCGGCTTCCAACCCTCGAAGATCGTCGATCAGGAGGGACCCCTGACAACACAGTTTGACCCCGTCGTTGTAGAAGAGGATCGCCGACGGTTTCGTTTCCAACTGAGTTTGGGTCTTGAGGAACGATCGCAGCAGGAGTTCGCCGAGGTCGTCGTCGCCGTGACCCATGACTTTGCACGTCACCTGAATGATTGTGGGACCTACAGTCTGCGGGATATCGCAGACAAGGAGTGCATCTTCACCGGAGCGGGCGGTGGAAGAGTCGGACCCCGCGGCTACTTCGACCGAAAAACCGCCTCCCTCGTCTGGGGCCGATTGGACATCAGCTCCCCGGGTTTTGGCGAAACGGGTGACGTTGGAAAGGGCCAGGCTATCGGCAACGCGGAGATGAATCAGGGTCTCCCCCTGGGCCAGAAGGTCTCTCAGGGCCAACACCGGTCCCGGACAGGCGAGGTGACGAACATCCAGTTCTTTCATAGAAGCTCCATCGGGTGATTATAGATCAGGGGCGAAAATGTGATTTGGGTCATTTCCCATTCCCTCTTTTC
>JAOZPW010000354.1:2341-3514 GCA_029932545.1 Thermoanaerobaculales bacterium
TAGAAACAAAAATCGAGGAGGTTTACATGCTCGGTCGTGGCGTGCTCAGTCGGTTGCATTGTCTTACCCAACAAGAAAGCAATACTTTGACCCTCTACGTGGATTTGGACCAGGGATCGCGTGCCAACAGACACGGTGGTTTCCTGGTGCAGGCGCAAGCCATGTTGAAGAACCTACGCTCGGAAAGTGGCGACGACCAACAGCTGGATGATGCCGTACAGAGGGCCGTTCGTTTAGTGTCGAACGTCGAACCCCAGGGTCGGGCCGCGATGGTCGTTGTGCATCCGGAGACCGGGTTGGAGGAAATTCATCAGGCAGGGGTCCACTTTCCCGCGTCGGCCTTTTGGCGGCGGGGAGCTTTCTTGAGACCGGTGGTCGAGGCGATGGACGAAAATGAGCGCTATGCCGTTGTTCTGGCGGATGCCAGAAATGCGCGGTTGTTCACGGTCTATCTCGGTGAGATCACTGAGCATCGTCATCTGCTGTCGGACACCGGCGCCCGTTCCCGCGGAGTCGGTGTTGACCAGTGGCGCGCCGAAAAACGACATGAACGGCACCATGACCAGGAGGTTGCGGCCCACGCCAAGAGCATCATCGATGCCCTGCGGGATCTCGCATTGGAGGCGCCATTTGATCGTTTGATTGTCGCCGGGTCACCACGGACCACGGTCCAGATTGAGCGGCTCTTGCCCAGGCGCCTGCATGGAAAACTGGTCGAGAACATCTCTCTGCCGGTGACTGCCGGCGAGAAAGAGATTCTGGAAGGCATCATCGAGGTCCAGCAACGGATGGAACGCGATCAGGAACGTCGAGTCGTCGAAGGTCTGCTGTCTGAAATGCACGAGGGCGGCCGTGCTGTGGCCGGTCTGGAAGAGGTCTGCGAAGTCGTCAGCGAGATGCGGGTCTGGACCCTGGTCTACGAGCAGAGCATTGATGCAGAAGGCGGCGAATGTAGGGAGTGCGGCATTTTGACAACCAAGACAAGCGGCTTCTGCCCGAGGTGCCAGGCCGGCTTGCAGCCGGTGTCTCAGCTGGTCGATCGATTGGCCCAGGTGGTGCTTGAAACAAGCGGCCGGGTCGAGGTCGTCTTCGGCGCTGCGGCCGAGGACATCAGGGCCGTCGGTTCCATTGGGGCGTTGTTGCGGTATTAGGAAGCTCTCAGCTCTCAGCTCT
>JAOZPW010000355.1 GCA_029932545.1 Thermoanaerobaculales bacterium
CCCGGACGGTTCCTGTCGGGGGAGGGAACAACTACTCCGTCACGATGTCCACTCAGGTCGGATGCACCTGGTCCGCCAACGACAACGCCAGCTGGATCAATATTACTTTCGGTTCGAGCGGCAGCGGTTCCGGTGAGATTCGATATGAAGTCGCGGCCAATGAGGGCAGTCAGCGTTCTGGCGTGATCAGTGCGGGCGGCAAGACCCACACCGTGACTCAAGGAGCAGCCAACATCCCTGTGGATTTCACCTGGAATCCCAACGAGCCGGACACCGGACAGTCGGTGACTTTCAGTGTGACTGACAGCAGGGTCACACCGATCAGGTGGGAGTTCGACGGGACGCATTGTGACGGGTCTCCGGCGATCTTCGACTGCAGCTACACGCCGGATTTCTGCAAATCGATCACCTGGGAGTATTCTTCCGGCGGTTGGAAGACCCCACGTCTCGTGACCGAGCAGGGCGAAAAAGCCCACAGTATTCACGTTCTTTCGGCCGGCGAGTGTTGTCTCAAGGACGACCGGCCCAACGCAGATTTCACGATGACGCCCAACCCGGTCTTCACCGGTGACGAGGTCATCTTTACCGATGCCTCATCAAAGAAACTCGAAGTACCGAAAACTACGGCACTGGGATTCACCTGGAGTCCCATCGAACCCGCGATCGGACAGAATGTCATTCTGACAATCACTGGGGTAGGTGGTGTCGACTCCGCCGAGTGGGACATGGGTGGCCCAGGTTGCGGTGTGCTCGAACAGACGTTTACCTGCATGCCGTTCGGCCTGGCCGACTGCATGACCTCTGTCTACCAATTCTCGAGCGCCGGCAACAAGAACGTACGTTTGACCATGAACGGTGGGCAGAATCCTGTGACACACTCCATCACCGTGCTCAACGAGGGTTCGTGTTCTGGAGGCGGTGGCGGAGGCGGAGGTTGTGCCTATAGTATTTCGCCCACTTCGAGGAACTTCGGCCAGAACGGAGGGGCGGGAACGATTGGTGTTTCAACCTCTGCCGGGTGTGATTGGACGGCGACCGAAAGTTCTTCATGGATCACCATCAACGGGGGTTCATCGGGAAGTGGAAGCGGTACCGTGTCGTATTCGGTGGATTCGAACGCAGGCGCCCAAAGGACGGCGATCATCACGGCGGCCGGCAAGAGCCACGTCGTGCGGCAAGACGCCTACGAGGGACCGCAGGACACCGAGGCGACCGCGTGGAACTGGAAAATCAGTCTCGGTGGCGTGACCATCGCAACATCAGATCAACCGACGTTCATCTACTCCTTTGAGGAGCCGGGTTTCTATGACGTGCGATTCGAGGCAATCAACTGCAAGGGCAGTGATGTGGCATTCGGCCAGTTGCTGGTCGAGGAGAAGCCGTTCGTCATCCCCGAGGCGTTCCTGGTGCCCTCGGCGGTGCGTGCACCTGGTCTTAATGAGACAACCTGGCGGACAGAATTAAAAGTCTTCAATCCAGACAGCTCTGTCATGAGAGTCGAGATTGAGTATTGGCCGGGGGACACCGATGCTTCGCAAGGAGTGGGGCAAGCGATTGCCTTTAACCTGGCTGCCGGCGGTACCCGGGCGTATCCCGACATTCTTCAGGAGATCGTGGATCCCACCGGTGACTTCAACGGATCCCTTAATATTACCTATACCAATGGTGGGGACGAGGAAATATCACCCCTGATCGTGTCTCGGACCTACAACGACACGCCTGATGGGACCTTCGGCCAGTTCGTTCCGGCAGTGCCGGTCTTGCCCGCTGAGGATAATCGCTTGTTCCTGACCGGCCTGGTTCACAACCTCTATTCACGGACCAACATCCGGTTGGCCAACACGAGTAATGAGAGCGTGGTTGCAACAATCACCGTGGTGGACAAATTTGGGGATATGCTTGGTGAACCGGTTTATCGGACGGTGCACCCCGCCAGTACAACTCAGGTCAATGCGATCGCTGAGGTTGCCGGCGTTTCAAGCAATCTGGACATCTTTTCGGTCCAGGTTGATACCGGCAGTCCGGCGGTCTCTGCGTGGGCCTCGGTCGTCGATAACCTCAAAGGAGATCCGGTTCTTTACTCGTCGATGGTCACCGACGAAAATGATACAGAGTTGTGGGTGCCGGGCTTGGCAAGTCTCCCCGGCGCCAACGGCAGTGAGTGGCGCTCGGACATCACCTTCTTCAATCCGATTGGCCAAGATATCAGCTTTGACGTGCGCTACATTCGGTCAGAGGGTGGGGATGAACGTATTCTCAGAGCTCGGGGCGTTCAGCCGGGGAATGCGTTGTATTACCTTGACGTCATAGGTACTACGATGCTGCCCTCCGGTGAAGACAGCAAGGGCTACTTCATCATCGAGGCCTTCAGTGGGTCGGTCCTGCCTCAGGTGGCTGCCAGGACCTACAATCTTGACGTTTCCGGTGGAACGTTCGGGCAGAACGTCTTTGTTTTCAAGTCGAAGGATCTGATTATCGAGGGCTCCCGCGGCTTTATCGCCGGTGTTGCCGTGTCGGCGACCCATGACGACGGATTCCGGACCAATCTCGGTCTTCTCAATACCAACGACGGCGAGTGGTCGCAATTGCGGTTGACGGTGTTGAACGAAGAAGGGGATGTGACCGGTGATGTCGTCGACCTCTGGCTCGCGCCCGGTGAACTCAAGGCTTTCAATCTTGCCGACAGGCTCAATCTGCCGGAAGTCGACATGGACGCCTCGGTCGTCATCGAAGTATTGTCCGGCGGGCCCATTGGAGCCTACGCTTCGACCATCGACAACCGGACGCAGGACCCGATCCTGATTCCGGCTGTTCCCGATATTCAGCAGTTCAGCAAGTAGACCGAACTGGGAAAAACAACAACGGGGCGGCTTCGGCCGCCCCGTTTTGCGTGCTGAGAGAATCCAAAAAGCGGCGGGCGAGACGCCCGCGGCCACGTGCGCCGGGCATGGCGCGGAGCGACGTGCATGGTGCACGTTGATCGGGAACCGGAGAGGGAAACCAAACCGGGAAGTGACTTGGAGGTGAGAGTCCTCTGGAGGCCTTGATGACGGGAACTCCAAGCCGAACAGCAAGGGCATCGACCGTGAGGTGGTGTCTGAAGGAAGCTGCAAGGTGGACCGATGGGGCGTCAGAAGTCAGCCGGAGCCATATAGGCGGGAACCCCGTCAAAGGGCTCTACGAAGCAAGGAGATTTGGTGCGTAACTCTCGACTGATGAAGAAGGAGCGGGCAGATGGCTGAGATGCCGGAAAGACCTTTCTGCGCAGGTGGTGGAACCGCTGGGCGGGCTGGGTACGAGCACCAAGCATCAGCAGCGTGGGAGGACCGGGTCCGCAAGGGCCCGGTTCTACCCGATAATGATCTGATCTCAATCTCTTGATTCCCAACCCGGCGCGAAGCGCCCTTCGCAATGAGCGTGGACCGGATTGGCCTTCATGCCGCCATGAGGCACACCGTAAACCCGAAAGCCAATACGGTCCACGCTCATTGCGCCTACTCGTCTTCTT
>JAOZPW010000356.1:0-2617 GCA_029932545.1 Thermoanaerobaculales bacterium
TCTGATTCATCGAGTCATCTCCCCGGACGAGGAACAATTGACACTGGCCAGGAGAGGTCGAATTATCAAGGCCTCAGTTTCAGACGGAGAGATGAGAGGGAACAGTCAGGATCCGAAATCTGAGTCTGATACCACCTCGTTGCCGTGGATCATCCTCGAGGACGTGGTCAATTACACATTTCTGAGAGATCACCCGGAAAAGTTTCTGACCAGCATGGTCCAAACACATGCATTTCGACCAAATAGCGAGCCCAAAAAGGGTCAAAAACTAACCTACCGCCTGACGCTACGGGAATTGAATACCAACCAGTTACTCGATAAGGCTAAAACAGGCAGTGACCCCGAAACTGGTGCGGCTGACGAAAAAATGTCGATCGAAGAAAGACAATTGGGTATGCGGATGGCAGCGGCCGAATTCAACCGGCGTCTCGCCATCCCGGCGGCCAGCATCACCTTTGCCCTCCTCGCCCTCCCTCTTGGGATCGGGGTCAGGGCCGGAAGCAGAGGCCGGGGTTTTTTGTTTTCAATCTTGGTTGTTCTCGTCTACTACATCCTCAGCAGTTATGGCGAGTTTCTTGTAATTGAAAAGGGCGTCCCGGCCGCGGTTGGCATGTGGATTCCCAACATTGCCTTGGCCGCGGTAGCCGTGTTTCTCAGCTTCAGAATGGGCCGTTGGTTGGGTGAGCGGCAGCGGCCTGAAGGTTGGATTACACGACTGATTGGATATGTCCGGCAACTCGGAAGAGGAAGACTTCGCAGGTCATCAGATGTTGTTGGCACGAGGTCTTTGACCGGTTCCATTCCGATCGAGATACAACGTAGGGTGTACGGGGGCGGCTTCCCAACCCTTTTGGACAGGTACCTCATTCGCCGCCTGCTGTCTCCCCTACTCCTCGTGTTGCTGAGCACAGTCTCACTGTATCTTATTGGTGACCTTACCAACCACATGGATGAGATTGCCAGGAACGGCGCCCCCTCCCACGTCGTACTGGCGTACTACTGGAACATCATCCCAAGGGCACTGTTTGACGTCCTGCCCTTCGGTCTTCTGATCAGTGTCATCACATTACTGACCGTGCTCGGAAGGCAGCAAGAATTGACGGCATTGAAGGCCTCAGGGATTTCTGTCTTCAGGGTCACGGTTCCCCTTTTGTTAGTTGGCCTGGGGGGAGTCGGAGCGATGTGGGTTTTGGGAGAATATTCCGTGCCACGGTCTGATGTCAAAGCCTCCCGGCTGCTCAACGAAATCAAGGGAAGGGTTACCACATCCAGGGGTTCGGCCGCTCACCGAAACTGGTTGATCGCAAGGGATGGTCAGACCTTTTACCGGTTCCTGAGGTACGACATCGGCGCAAAACGCCTGATCAGATTCTCAATGTTTCGGATCGACGGACAAATGCGTCTGAAATACACCCTGGTAGCTCCCAGGGTACGTTATGACAACGGATCGTGGATCGCCGACGGAGGTTGGGTGAGGAACATTGACGGGGAAGGCAATGACGATTTCAAGCGTATTGTCGTGCCAACCGAGATCGGCATCGTTGAAGGTCCTTCCTACTTTGGGCAAGAAAGCGAAAGGGCCAACGAGCTGTCTCAGGCCGAACTCAGGCAGTACATCAATGAGTTGGAAGACTCCGGCTATCGGCCCTCGGCATTGATTGTTCGTTGGCATCAGAAGTTTTCGACACCCCTGGCGGTGATTGTATTGGTTCTTCTTGCCATTCCTTTTTCTCTCCGCGGCGGTGGAACCCGAGCATCGACCATGCAGGGCGTCGCAATTGCGGTCGCTCTTGGGATCGGATACTTCATCCTGCTGGTTCCCCTGTTTGCCAAACTTGGTGAGGCCGAATTCCTGCCACCAGTTGTCGGCGCATGGGTTCCTGTTGCTCTGGGGCTGCTGTTTGCAGCCAACCGAATGACACATATTCGAACTTGATACTGGATACTCGAAACTGGATACTCGAAACTGGAAACTGGAAACTGGCTTCTGCGCTTAATCGGTGCCACCGGAGCACAGCCCACCCTCTCCGTTTCTGTCATTTTTTGTTCCTTTTCATGGCGTTTCGTTTGTGTTCCCGTGTTCAGCTTGGCAACCCATTAACCAGTGCATTGAATCGTCGCCTCAGGGGATGAAGGTCAGTCCCCCGGTGGCCGGGATGATGGCGATTGCTCAGGAAGGCCATCACGGCGCCGTGTTGACGATCGATCCATAGCGAGGTGCCGGTAAAACCCACATGCCCGATGGAGTCGGGAGATATCATCGGGCCGGCGGAACAACCGGGAGATGAACCGATCTGCCAGCCCAATCCTCGATGCTGCTCCAAACCTGGCGTCCTACACTCTGCGACCAGTTCGGCTTCCTCTGCGTTCAACAGCAGCCCTCCGCCACGCAGGTATTCCCGTCCCAGCGACACGACTCCGCGAATGGTTCCAAAGAGTCCCGAGTTCCCCGCGATATTCCCGAGGAACCGGGCGTTGCCATCATCCGGTCGCCCCAAACGCCATGGTGGGATCGTCGCAGGGTCAAGTCCAAGATTCAGCACCAACTGCGTTTCGGCGTCAGGATGGGACGCTCCACCGGCCACCGGGCAAGTCGAAATTGGAGGACAGAAGCCGA
>JAOZPW010000356.1:2627-3489 GCA_029932545.1 Thermoanaerobaculales bacterium
TGTTTCAGAGGCTCAGTTACCAATTGCGAAAAAGCCTCCGCCAGGTCCAGGCCCAAAACTCCCTCAAGAACCAAACCCAGGATGATGAAACCAAGGCAAGAATATTCGACCTGCCCGCCCGGACGACCGACCGGCTTGAGATCTCGAATCACCGACAGGATCGTGTCGGGCGTTTGCCCGGATGCATACAACGGCGCCCACCCTGGGAATCCGGCCGTATGAGTCAGGAGGTTTTCCAGTGTTGCCGAGCGATACGGTCCGACCTCGGGAATAATGTCACCGACTTCCATCTCGAGGTCCAGTGCTCCCTGACGGAGGGCCAGCAGGAACAACGTCGTGACAACCAGAGGCTTGGTCAACGATGCCAGGTCATACCATGTATCGGGTGACGCCCCCTCCCCGTTGGGTTCCAGGTGTGAAACACCGGCCGAATCGGTGTGAACCATATCCGTGTCGTCATCAACAGACCATCCTGCCGCACAACCTGGGTAAAGACCTGCCCGGATACCGGCATCCAGAAGGTCATGAAGAGACCCCTCCATTTCAAGCCTCAAGACCCGTCCATATTTCCTTCCAGACAACTGGCCAGGGGAACAGCGTGTCCCTCCGGATTGACGTTGACGTATACGACTTCAGCCTCGGTGACCTTGGCAACCTCATTCCGATTCCACCTCCGAGCCGCTTCAACGCCCACCTTGACCGTGATTGACGTACGTCCCTTCCTGATAACCTCGGCGTAGAAGGAAACCAGGTCTCCGACGAAGACAGGTTCGTGGAACACAACCTCCTTCATGGCTACCGTGACGACTCGTTGCGCTCCGGCCCGATGGGCGCCTTCTGCTCCAGCCTGATCGAGGTAGGA
>JAOZPW010000357.1 GCA_029932545.1 Thermoanaerobaculales bacterium
CAACAATTCCCTCTATCCCGCGGTCACCCGGGTTCCGCTGATGATCAGAATGCCAAGTGCTCCTGCTAAGACAATCGACACCGTGGTCGAGGTGCTCGACCTGATGCCGACCCTGATCGCCTTTGCCGGCGCCATCACGCCCGACGGTCTGCAGGGATCCAGCCTGATGCCGATCATTGGCGGCACCTCCAACCCGCCCTATATTGCCTTTTCGGAATCAGACATGGCCGGCGGAATGACATCGGTCGTTATGAACGGCATGCAACTGGTCACGATCGGTGACCAAGTTTCACTCTTCGATCTCAATGCCGACCCGATGGCGCTGGCCGATCTTGCCCAGGAGGTCCCGGAGCGCGCTGACGTGCTCAGCGAACACCTCGGGGCGTGGTCGAAGATGGTCTCAGCGGTTTCTCTGGACCCCAAACGAAAGACCGAGGATCTCGACGACGACACACTCGATCAACTCCGGAGCCTGGGTTACATCCAGTAAAACAGGAATTTTTCTCCGGCATACGAATTGTTGCGGCGGGCGTCCCGCCCGCCGTGCCCGTCTTTCCGATGGGTCGAGCCGAGCGTGGCTCGTGGGCAGCTTCTCTCCGGTGATCATCCTTCCGCCTTCATCCTTCCATTGGTCAGATCCAACTTACCCTGTATCCTCTTCCCCGATGAGTCCTTTCATCGAGAGAACGCTGGCGGTGGCCGTCGGCGGCGCCCTCGGCGCTGTCGGTCGGTATTGGATTTCGGGCTGGATAAGCCGCGTCACGAACCAGCACCCCTTCCCCTTTGGAACCCTGAGCGTCAACCTGATCGGCGCCTTTGTTCTCGGCTTGGTGATGGGCGCCACGACGTCCGGACGTTTTCTGATCAGTCCAACCACCAGAGTCCTCCTGACCATCGGCTGTCTGGGTGGCCTGACGACCTTTTCCACCTTCGCCTACGAAACCCTGGAAGCGCTCCGAGCCGGAGATTTTCGAATCGCCCTGGCCAACGTCGGCATCAGCGTCGTCGCCGGACTCTTTGCCGCCTGGTTGGGGCTCAATCTGGGTGAGAGGATTTAGAGATGACAAGAGTACGAGCCGTCGGACAGACTGCCAGAATCTATATTGGAGAGGCGGACAAGATCAAAGGCAAGCCCCTGTTCGAGGTGATCGTTCGAATGGCTCGAGAGATGGGTCTTCCCGGAGCAACGGTATTTCGCGGCGTCGAAGGCTTCGGTGCCCGATCCGTTCTCCACACCGCTCGCCTTCTCAGACTCTCGGATGATCTACCAATATTGATTGAAATAATCGATATGCCCCAACGCCTCGGCCCCTTCGTTGATGAGGTCGAAGAGTTATTGGACGAGGCCGGCTGCAGCGCCCTGATCACCCTCGAGGACGTCCAGATCATCAGATACGGCGCGAAGCCGTAGCCCGCAGTCAGCTCAGACGTACGCGAAGCCCAAGGGAAAACAAGAACACAATTCTCTCGCAAAGACGCTAAGAGCGCAAAGGAAGCACAGGGGAATTCTCTATTCTTCCCTTTGCGCCTTCGCGTCTTTGCGCCTTTGCGTTGATTTCCTTCTCTCCCCTACCCTAATCGCCGCGCCAGTGCACGGCCCAGCATGCGCAACCGATCACCCCAGGACAAACGCCAGAAAGTGGTCTTGACGACGCCCTTGGTGAAGTATGTCTTTTGGGATGTGTCCAACATGACTTCAACGATGGCCACCGTACCGTTCCGGGTCAGTTCCAGAGCCGCCGGCAGCACCGAGTCAAGTTCCGAGACACTGACGATGCGGAAAAATGCCGCCCCAACGGCTTCGGCAACCCCGGCGACCGAATAGTCCGGCAATACGGTGCAGGTCTCCCGATTCATGGGAATCTTCTGAAACTGGGCGATCTGCCCCAACATCCCGTCCCTGAGAACACAGACCAACGGAGTAGCCCTGTAAGCGCCACCCGTCAGCAACTCCATGGCGGTCATCAAAAAAGCCCCGTCACCAGGAAGGGCAACAACGTCACGACCGGGATGCGCCATCGCGGCGCCGACTGCAGCAGGCACGGAATAGCCCATGCACGAGAAGTCTATCGGCGCGAGAAACCGCCCCGGCCCTTCCAGCCGAAGGTGTTCTGCTGCCAGAAATGTACCGTTCCCGCTGTCGGTCGTGTAGATCGCATCCGGCCGGCAATGACGCTGCAAACCTGAGAACAACGTTCCGGCGGTGATCGAACCCTCGGCGGCCGACAGTCCATCCCAGCGATCCTCGACCGCCTCTCGGCCCTCGGCAATCTGCTGCGCCAAAGGTCCCCAGGGCCGCTCGCCCTCAATGATCTCCAGCAGGCCCTCGAGAAAAGCCTTGGCATCACAGCACGCAACCAGATCGGCCGGGTAGTTCCTGCCCAGAACCTCCGCACTGATATCGACGTGGATCAGTCGCTCCGGCATGTCGAACCCGTAACTGCCGGTGGCAACCTCAGAAAACCTGCATCCGACTGCCAGGAGGACATCACACTGTTTCATTACTTTTTGTACGAACGACGGCGCCTGGGCGCCGAAACCCGTCCAGAGCCAAAGGGGATGGTTTTCCGGGAAAACTCCCTTGCCCTGGAAGGTTGTCGTGACCGGGGCGCCCAGCTTCTCTGCCAGGCGAACGATCATATCCGCTGCGCCTTCTGCCCCTCTCCCGATGTAGAGGGCCGGCTGACGGCTCTCGGCCAGTATTCGTGCCGCTCGTTCGATGATCTCCCCATCCGGCGAATGGTCGACCTCGGGAACCGCGAAGGCCTCATGCGGATCCATCGTCTGGGTCACCATGAAGAAGTCAGCCGGAATCTCAATCGCGACGGGCCCCGGACACCCATTTCGAGCCTCGGCGAATGCCCGGCGCACCATTGAATAGATGTCACCGGGACGCTCGACCCGCCATGCAGCCTTGGTGACCGGACGCAATACCGCCAATTGGTCGATCGCGTGCAACTGGAACGCTGTTCCCGTGTCCGAACGGATACCGCACGCCAGAATGACCATCGGCACGTTGTCCATCAGCGCTTCGGCAATCCCCGAAAGGGCGTGGGTAACCCCGGCGCCCGGCACGATGACCAGGACGCCAACCTGATCGGATGAACGCGCCATCCCGTCTGCCATGAAAGACGCGCCGCCTTCATGGGTGACGAGAACGGGCTCGATCGTCGGAACGTTTTGGATGGCATCCCACAGCTCGATGTTGTGAGTCCCCGGGATACCGAAAACTCTTTTGACACCCTCGTCCTGCAGGGCCTGAACGGCCGGGAGAGATCCTCGCATTTTCATAACAACTCCCCGGCATCCAAGCGGATCCGCTCGGCAACCCGGTCCGCAAGAGCCATGACCGTCAGATAGGGGTTGATCTCGTTCGCCCGCGGCAGCAAGGCTGAATCTGCGACGAAGAGACCAGGGTGATCGTGCACCCGGCCCCACGAATCGGTGACTGACGTTTCAAGATCCTCGCCCATTCGA
>JAOZPW010000087.1:0-1225 GCA_029932545.1 Thermoanaerobaculales bacterium
TCGCTCAGGAACGGTCTCTCAAAAAAAGGGCCGCACCCGCCCCCGCAGTGACAACGATTTCGGTGATGACAGTCGCTCCGGCGGCGCCCATGCCGCCGAATTGTGGAATCAAAAACAGATTGAGGCCGATGTTGAGGATCAGGCCGATCAACGCAACGACGAGATACCGCTCCTGGAGGTCTTTTGCGACCAGGGCCTGGGTCAGACAGTAGCCCAGGAAGACCGCCGGGGCGGCGAGGCTGAGCAGGACGAGAATGTCGCCCGTACGAGCCCAGTCGGCGCCGTAGATCTGTGGCACGACCCATCGGCCGGCGCCGGCAAGGGCAAGGGCAGCAAGAACACCCGACAGACCCAGTCCAACTATGGTCCGCCTCAAGAGGTGTTGGACATCGTTGGATTTGGCCAGAAGCGGGAAAATCACCAGCATGACGATATGCGGCACGATGAACGAGGCCTCCAGTACCCGGGCCGCAGTGAAATAAAGGCCGACCTCGGCGTCTCCATTCAGCAGGCCCAGCATGACAACGTCGATCCTCAGGTACAGCAGGCCGACAACCCCGACTGCGCCGAGTACGATGCCTTCGCGAAGCAAATCGGTCGTTGAGGTGTCGTCACAGGGCGCCGAAGTCACCAGGCGGCTGAACTGTCGAAGGGGTGTCCTGAAAGTGATCCCTGCCAAAACCCAGGCCCCGATGATGCCGACAAGCATGGCCGTTGCCGCTGCGGCCGGACCGGTCAAGCCGCTCGATGCAAGGAGTGCCAGGGCGAGCACAACCATGACCTTGTGGGCAGTCCCGACGATGCCCTCCATCCGAAAGTCCCCCAGGCCTCGGCGCCAGGCGAAGACGGCGTTGAGGCTGATTGAGCACAGGACGGCGGCGCCCAACAGGGGCAAGACGGGAAATTGTCCAGGGATCAGTACGCTTGCCGCGGCGATGGAGGCGGCAGCAAAGAGAAGAGCCTTGCCGAGGAATCTCAGCACATGGCGCACCCTCGGCAGGACTTCTCGAGCGGTGTATTTGACAACGATCGTACCGACCGCGGTGTCCAGGAGTGGCTGGAGGATCAACAGGAGCAGTGTGTAGGTGAAGGTCAGGCGCCCGACGTCTTCTGCGCCCATCAGCCACGGTAAGGCGAGAAAAAAGACAAAGAGCGCCCCGCGTCCCACACCGTGGTGCAAAAAGGCCCAGCCAAAACTACGGATCATGGTGAGCCGTCCGCAAGA
>JAOZPW010000087.1:1325-13068 GCA_029932545.1 Thermoanaerobaculales bacterium
GCTGATCTCGCCCGACGAAGCCTTCCGGTTCGTTGAATGGCGTCGGTCTCGTCTGATTTGGGGCTTTCTCCCAATATCGCACCACAAAGGAGGGCAAGAATTACCATCGTTGGTGGGTCGTGGACGAAGCAGTCGAGGAATTGGCCGAGAACCAAAACGGCCAGAGGCAACGCTGCAGGCGAGCCTGGTGTCCGGCTCCGCCAGAGCATGGCGGCCCAGGCAAGTGCCAGGGCCAGACCGATGAAGCCGGTTTCCACCGTGATCTGGAGGGGGAGATTATGGGCGTTGAAGCCGGTGCGGTGCATCACCCGGGGTCCGACCTGGGTCTCAAAGACGTCCGGACCGATGCCGGTCAGGGGGTCTTTGGCAATTTCGGCCGTGGCCTGACGCCAGAGTTTGGACCTCAGCGAAAATGTATGTCCCTTGTCGCTCAATTCCCAAGTCCGGCCCTCGAGTTTAGGTTCAAGTCGGGGAACGTACACCTTCCCCAGACCTGCCTGAAGTGACGCCACCGGCAGGAGAACCACCGCTGCCGCAAAGATGACGGCGGCGGTGATGCCCCGTTTCCACTGGAGGCTCTTCGTCGCCACGGCAACAATGAGGACGATTGCAAAAGTCAGGTAGGCATTCCGGCTTCCGGACTGTGCCATTTGGGTGATCAGCAAGACCCTCACCAGGGCGACCGCCCAGCGATTGACGATGCAAGCTGCCCCGAGATACTCATTGAGGAACAGGCCTCCGGCCATGATCACACCGAACTGATTGGGCCAACCGAGGACCGATGCGACTCGCGGCTGAATCGAGAGAGAGTCCTCGGTTCGGAAAAGCCTCCACAAAGGGTGGTCCGGCAGAACGGACTCCATAACGCCCCCCAGGGCGAGCAGAATGAGAAACAGCCACAAGGTTTGAAGGAGAGCACGCGCGTGGTTTTCGTTGCGGCTCGCCATGGCGGCGCCGACGAAGACCAGTGTCCACCCGCCGGCCTTGATCAGCCATCTGAGACTGTGGACCGGATCCCACCCGGCACAAGCCGCAATGAGGCTCCAGAGCCCGAGTGCCACGGTCAGGATGACCAGCGCACGATATTTCTCTAAAATGGGAATCAGGGCTTCCTGGTGAACAATCACCAGGCCGATGCCGCCCAGAGGCACGAGGACATTTGACCAGCCCACGCCGAGCACCGGGATCTTCGCCAGTCCGAAGAGACTGCCGGCGAGGGCGAGGCCGGTGAAGGCGGATGTCAGTAACGGGGATGAATCATCTTTTCGCATCTGAGGGACCATTGTGCCTGAATCTGCCCCTGTTTGCTGCCTCTGCCCCGGTCCCTGTCCCTGCCCTCCATCCCCGGCCCAGCGGCCGGGTTGACGGACGCTTCGGGGTGGTCCACCCTTCTCAAGAATGAAATCGAAAGCCGCCCCACTTGTGCCGAAAGGCGACGACGGGTTCCTCGCATGAAGGTCCTGATCTTCTGCCACAAACCTCCGTGGCCGATGGTCGATGGTGGAGCTGTAGCCACCGCACGGATGGCGGAGGGTCTGGCTGCTCGAGGGATCAATGTTGAGGTGCTGGCTCTGGCAACGCCCAAACATCCAGGGGGTGGGCTGTGTCCGGACGGCCTGAGGTTTGACACCCTCGACGTGGACACACGTCCTCGAGTCCCGGCGGCTCTTCTCAATCTTCTGCGCCCTGGGTCGTACCAACTGCAGCGATTTTTCAGCTCGCGGGTGGTCGAGATCGTGACGGACCGGTTGCGAGAGTCTCGGCCGGATGTGGTGCAACTCGACGGTGTTGGTGTTCTGCCCTACTTCGCCGCTATTCGAGAGGCCTTTGACGGAATTGTCGTCTACAGGGCCCACAACGTTGAACACCAGATCATCAGGGATCGGGTGGCAGGGAGGGGCAAGAGTCTCGTCTCACGGTGGTTGAGACTTCAGGCGGCGCGACTCGAAAAGGAGGAGGCGACTGCGTGCCAGGAGGTCGACGGTGTTATCGCCATCAGTGAACCGGTTGCCGCGTGGTGCAGAGAATGGACTCGCGGGCCGGTCGCGGTGATCGGTGTCGGTGTTCCCGACGATGCGAACCAACCGGCAAGGACAACGGCTCAGGATCTGGTCCATCTCGGAGCGATGGATTGGCCGCCCAATCGCGAGGGTGTGGCGTGGTTCGTTCGAGAGGTGTGGCCGAAGCTCAGGCGTCGGCATCCGGCCCTGAAATTCCACGTTGGGGGCCGTTCTTCTGAGCGATTCGGCAGTAAGATCGCGGCGCCTGGAGTGGTGGTGGACGGTGAGGTTGACTCCGCGGTGGACTACCTGGGCGCTCACGGTCTGATGATCGTTCCACTGCTGTCCGGCAGTGGTATCCGCGTCAAGATCGTCGAAGGTATGGCATTGGCAAAGGCGATCATCGCAACCCCGGTTGCGGTTGAGGGTCTGGGAGTTGATCCAGGCCGCCACCTTCTGGTTGCGGAGGATTCCCTGCAGTGGGTCGAGGCAATTGACCGCTGTCTATCGGACCCTGAGTTGGTCGCGGCCCTGGGCGCCGAAGCGCTTTCTTTTGCCCAAGAGCACTTTTCGCTCTCCCAATTGAGCAGAGACCTCGAAAACTTCTATACTGTCCTGACACAGCCGACCGCATGAAGATCCTCGTAATCACCCCTCGTTTTCCGCATCCCCTGGACAAGGGAGACAAGCTGCGGGCCTATCACCAGATTCGCCTGATGTCGAAAAATCACGAGATTGTCGTCTGTGCCCTTTCGGAAAGGCCGGTTTCACAGACCTCGCTCGACGCGTTGAGGCCCTGGTGCAGCCGTATCGAGGTTCTCTCCTTTTCGCCTGGACGTGGGCGCAGGGCTGGGCTTGGAGCGATGGTTTTGGGCTTGCCATACCAGGTTGGCTATTTCACCCATTCGGAGGCCGCAGGGAGATTTCGTGCCGTTGTCGATGAGGAGCGTCCCGATCTGGTGTTCTGCCAACTGGTTCGAACGGCGGAATACGTCAAGGATCTGAGTTGTCCTTGCCTGCTGGATTATATGGATGCATTTTCCTCCGGCATGGCCCAGCGAGCCACGGTAGGAGGTCCGTGGGCCAGGGGGGCGCATGCTCTCGAACACCGTTTGTTGGAGAGGTATGAGCGGCGGGTCTTCGATCGTTTTGGGGCGCATACAATCATCTCTGAGCGGGACCGTGCAGCGCTGCCGTTTGGGCAGAAGCAGAGCATTCGAGTTGTGCCCAACGGAGTGGACTCCGAAGTCTTCTCTCCCCGGGATTCCGAGATCCGATGGGATCTTCTGTTTGTCGGCAATATGGCCTATCCGCCCAACGTGCGTGCCGCCCAGACTCTGGTTCAGGACATTCTTCCCCGGATCAGGGCCCACCGCCCCGGCATTCGGGTTCTGATCGCAGGCGCCAATCCGACCGCTGCCGTCAGGCGGTTGGCGTCCGACGCGGTCGAGGTCAGCGGATGGGTCGACGACGTGGTGGACTGCTACGCGAGGTCACGGGTTTTTGTTGCGCCGATGGAGTGGGGTACGGGGATGCAGAACAAACTGCTCCAGGCGATGGCGATGGAATTGCCGTGCGTGACCACCCCGTTGGCCTCCGAGGCACTGGGCCATTCCGCAGGAGTGATGCGGGTGGGGTCGGATCCTGAGGATCTTGCACAGTGTGTCGTCGCCCTGCTCGATCAGCCCGAAGTGGGTCAAAGCCTGGGCAGGAAGGGCCGAGAGATCGTCGTGTCGCAATTTCAGTGGGAGTCGACCGCCCAAGCCCTCGAAGGGGCCCTGCAGCAGGCCGTCGTCATGGGGAGGCCAGATGACGGGTGAAAAACAGACGGTGATTCGTTCGATCTTCAAGGGTTGGCCCTGGATTCTTGGTGCAGCGGTGGTTGCCGCCACGGTGATAACCCTGTCGTTGATGGCGACGCCGGAGGTTTTCAGGACCTCGGTCGAGATTCAGGTTCTGCCCCCGAGTGAGCCCGAGTTGTGGAAAGACAGGAAGGCTCTTAAGAAGGCCCGTGACGCCGAGGGCCGGAAAGTGATTGCAGTGGTCATGGGTGGCGAGGTCAAGGAGGCAGTCGGAAGGGTGATGGGTGCACAGTACGGGCTCGACATGGCAGCGCCCGGATGGCCCAAGGGCTGGACCGAGGTATGGGAGAGCCGAGTCATGGCGGCTGGGCCGGTCGACGGACAGGTCTTTCTGGTCGTTGACGATGAGGACGGCGAGCGGGGTGTGGCGATGGCTCAAGGAGTTGTCGAGGCGCTTGAGACCGAATGGCGGCACAGAGCTGGGGACCTTCGGATCGAGGAAATCGCCAAGCTTGCCCGGTTGATTGATCAGGATATGGTCCGCCTTACCGAACTCGTTGAGCAGTGTTCCAACGCGGGGGGCGGTGGTGATGCACCTCGAGATGTGGCCCTGGAGGTGGAACGTGAGTACGTCGCTCGGGATATGGCGGCGCTTGGCCTCCGTCGGAGGCGCCTTGAATCATCACGCCCAGACGATCCTCTTCCGTGGATCGTTCTCAGTGACCCCCTGCCCTTCGAGCACCACATCCGGCAGAACCCGTCCCTTCCGATCATTCTCTCTGCCCTGGCCTTTGTGCTCCTGGTCGCCGTCGGCTGGGTTGCATGGGATAAGGGCACCCGTTGATAGAGCAATGACGTCGGGGTTGTTCCGGTCGTTCGTGACGCTGTGGCTGGTGGCCCTGGCTTCGGTGCCCTTGAGCCTGCGATGGACGGTGTCTTCCGGTGGGACGGTAATGGCCGTGCCCCTCGAATCCCTGGTCGCGGCTTGCGCCATGGTGCTCGTGGTGGCATGGGCCTTCGGCCGAGGTCCGGAGTTTTCACTTCTCCTCCATCCGGTGTCTCTGGCCGTGTTCGCAGGACTGGCATGGACCCTGGTCACGACGATGATCAGCATCGACCCATTGGTGTCCATGAAATATGCCCTGGCCCGGACGGCCTACGTTGTGACGTTCTTCGTCGGGGGATTGCTCATCATGTCACGCCTGAGAACTCGTGGAGTGGTGGCTGCCGGATTGGCCGGATTTCTCCCTGTGGTTGCATGGACCGTATGGCGTCACGCCCCGACCGGGTTCATCCATGAGACCTCGATCGAGGTTGGGGCGCCGTTCTATCCGAACCACCTGGAATATGGTGCGACGCTGGCTTTTTGGATGCTGGTACTCGTCGGCTTGGCCATGGCTGACCGTGCCAAAAAAGGTAGAATCGGCGGTGCCGTCGGTATTCTGACCCTTGGGTTTCTTCCGCTGTTGTGGGCGGCGCACTCACGGTCGGCATGGCTGGCGTTGATCGCGGGATTCGCTGTGATCGTACTCCAGCGCATTGGAGTCGGTCTTCGGGGTGTAATGATCGCGGGAACTCTGGTACTGGTGGCTTTTTTCGGGCTTTTCGCCGTGTACTTCACCGGGGAATGGCCGGATACGGAGGCGGTGGCAGGTGAAGGCGTCCAGGAGCCGGGGCCCTTTGAGGATCCTTCGATCAACGAAAGACTCAACCGGTGGTCGTGTGCCGTCAGAATGGCCAAGGAAAGGCCGTTGGTCGGATTCGGTCCTGGAACTTACGAGGAATCGTACGGCCTGTTCCAACTGCACGGGGAGATGACCTCTCACAGCTCTCTGAGGGGAGATCGGGGCGATGCCCATTCGGAGTTTTTCTCATGCCTTGCGGAACAGGGCGTTGTCGGGTTGATGTTGGTGGCGGTTCTGTTCGGTGTTGCGGTTGCTTCAGGCCTGAGGGCCGTTGACGGTTGCAGGGATGAATCTCAACGATGGAAGGCCCTGGGTTGGACTTCTGCGGTGGCCTCTCTTGTCGTCGGCAACCTCTTCAACGCTTTCTTTGAGGTCGACCGGGTGGCGCCGCTACTGTGGTTGGCATGTGCCGCAGTCGTCGTCATGGAGCGGAATTGCGCAACCACCAGGCCGGAAAACCGCTGAGGCGAGCGTTCAATCTTCGGGGTAGCCATGGGTGTATTCTTCCCAGTCGATAGGCGATCAGTTTAACCAGGGAGCGGGTGGCGAAGATGGGCAACAGGTGCGGCCGGCGCTGTTTCCACAAGTGGCGTACACCGTAGCCGAAAAACCGGGTGCCCTCGGGTCGGGGCGGACCGAACAGTTCCTGGATCCAGCGTTGGTGGCGGTGACTGGCGCCGATGTCGAAATAGCGTCGGCTTTCGATCCCGATGGCGGTCGGGTGATCGTGGCTGACAACGGCCTCTGCGATGTAGGCGATTGACCATCCAGCCAACAGCAGGTGGGCGCCGGCGGCGATGTCCTCGCACATCAGAGCACGCTCCCCAAAAAAATCAAATACTTCCAACGCCTCGCGCCGGTAGGCGGCAAAGGCGTTCGAGAGAAAAGTGGCGTGAAATCCCAAGCGATCTCGGTCAGACGGCCTGCGCACACGGGACTCGTCACGATAGATAAAACCGCGTTTGATCGTGCCCCAGACCGATGAATCCTTCGGGGCGACCTGGCGTCCGAAGGCTGCGCCCTGATCTGGATATTGAAAAAGGCACTCGACCAGGATCCTGAAGGTGTCGGGGGCCGTAGGCAGGACATCCTGGGAGAGGAAGATCAGCACCTCGCCCTGCGCCTCTCGGGCGGCCATCGTGCGGGTGCCGGCGTGGTCAAACGCTTCGGCATCTATCCCCATCCACCGGGCGCCATGGTCCTCGGCGACCTTCTGGCAGACGCCTTCTGGAGCGGTCTCGACTACCAAGACCTCGATGTCCTCGAGATCTTGTCCGTCGATCGCCTGAAGAAGATCAGGCAGGTAGCCCTCCCCGTGAAAAATTGGAATGATGACGGATGTCTTCATGGCTGAGATGCACAGGCTAGCAGGTCGAAGTGCAGGTCTTCTCCCCAGTGGCGAACGATGCGGTTGGTGACGGGGACAAGCTTTGACGCTTCGACGGCCCGCAGTACGTCGTTGCGCCCGCTACGGACCGACGTCAGGAGCAGGACACGGCCGTTGGGTTTCAGGCGGCGGGCTGCAGCTTTCAGTGCGGCCTTGACGACTCTGAGGTCCGGGCCGCCCCACAGAGCATCGTTGAAAACCGGCGTGGGAGAGGGCAGGAAAGGCGGATTCACCACCACCAGGTCAAAAGTAAAATCCGGCTCGAGGGCTCTGTCCCAATTCGAACATATCGCGCGAACCATCACCCCGTTGTTCCTGGCGTTGTCTGCTGTGTTGAGGGTGGCCTCGAGCGATCGGTCGATGGCGGTTACTCGATGATCTCTGCGGGCCAGGGCAACCGATGCCAGGCCGGACCCGCACCCCAGCTCCAGGATGTCGATCGGCTCCGATCCAGCGGTATTCAGGGCCTCGCGTGCGAAGACCATCGAGGCGCGGAACAGTGTCGGATTGAGAACGCCTGCCGACACAGTGTAGGACCCGCCGTCGAAGGTGAATTTATTCCGCCTCAGGAGCCTTAACAGGGTTCGGGTCACCGCACGTCGCAGGGAAGAAATCATGGGCTTTTTGGCCTGGAGATCTGGAGAACAGGAAAGGGGGAGAGTGGTCGGCGGAAAACGCTACGGCCGATCCGGGATACCATTCCCCGTGGGTCGTAAATGAGTTCAGGAGAGAAAGTGGCCAGATCGTCAAAGGCGTGGTGGTGGTAGTGCTCGGTCATCTGGGGGAAGCCGAGTTTGGTGTAGTAGTCTCGGGTTCTCTCGGCGGCGGCCGGAATCTCCTCACGCCGGTAGAGAGGCGTATCGGCGATGAGAATCTCGCCGTTGGGCTTGAGTAATTCGAGCAGTCGAATCAGGAGTGCGTCAGGGTCCGGGAAATACTGAAGGGCGGCTGAAACGATGACCACGTCGAACGAAGCCGCGTCAACGACCGGCTCGAAAATGTCGCCGTAGACCAACTGCAAACCCTCGATCGCACCGAAGGCCTCGGCGCCCCGCTCCAACTCCGATCGGTTGCAGTCGATACCGACGGTCGTCGCCTTGAGTTCTCTGACCAAACGCGCCGTCATCCATCCCGGGCCGCAGCCGAGGTCAAGGATATGTGGGTGAGGTTGGCGACCCCTGAGGTAGTTAATCAACCGGTCAGCCGTAGCCGCTCGAATCTGCCACTCCCGGGCGTGGGGGTCATCGGCCGCAACCACGGGAAGCTTCCGCAGGGCCTCGGGCGACAGCACTCGCCCCTCGGCCCGTCGGACCTCAAGGTAGAGCGCCTCGGCGTCAGCAAAGGTCGAGGGGTCAGAGCGGAAATCGACGGTCAGCATCGCGAGGCATCATACCGGGGACGGGCCGGATCGGTGCGAGGCCAGGGCGTTGAATCGAAACGCCCCGTTGCGATAGCCCTCGATCGCTTGATCCGCGATGACGATCTTTTCAAAGCCCAGACCGAGTAGGACTTCTCGAATGCGATTGCGGTCGAAATAGAGGTGGTCCAGTCCTGTGTATCGTTCCCTGTAGGCCTCTTCAGTCAGGGATGCGCGGCGGAACGCTTCCGCTTCGTCTTTGAAAGCGAGGTCCGGGAGATCGAGCAGTGCGATGCTGTGTTGCGCCGTCGATGCCATTTTCTTGATGATGTTTTCGGCCTTTTCGGTTGACCTGAGGTACATCATGACACCGCAGGCGACGACGGTATGCCACGGCTCGCTTGCGGTGAAGTGTTCGGCGTCTGCAACCTGAAACCGCCCGTCCGGAATGACCGCGCGGGCAAGATTGATCAGTTCAGGCGAGAGGTCGATGCCGCCGACCTGATGGCCTCGCCGCCAGGGCTCGATGAGAAAGGCCCCTGCGCCGCAGCCGATCTCGAAAATTGAGTGCCCGGGTCTGAGTTTGAGCTGTCGGAGAATTTGATCCACCGAGCGCAGCCAGGCTTCAGGCTCGACGCTACCGAAGGGTGTGTCGTAGCCGTCGGCGCGCAAAAGGTAGGCGTCCAGACTTTCCTCTGTCTGCAATCGATCAGAGACCTCGCGGCCGCTCCAGATTTCCCGCCAGGTGGGGCTCATCGGGGGTCACCGGAGGAGTTTGTTCGGTTCAGTACATAGGCCAATTTCTGATCAAGAATGCCTTGGGTCGACCCGTAGTTTGCAATCAGATCGGGCAGGGCCTTGTGCCGAGTGTCCGACAGCGCACGCATTCGCCATCCGCGGCCGGCAGCCAGGATGACAGCGCGCGGGCTGCCTGCGCTCGGATCAGAAATGCTCGATGAGTTCATCCGTCGTTCGCCACCACAGGGCCTGACTGGAGTCGGCCGTTCGTTCGCTTGGCCCAACCGGCCCGGCCCCGGCTATGGTACGTGGCCACCTGAGTTCGTTACGATACCGGGTGCGGTCCCAGCCCTGATCGATGCACCACTGGATTTCCTCGGCCAGTTTGGGCTCGTACCGGTCTCCATGTGCTGTTCGCCCCTCCTGGGCGTCTCCCCCTTGTCGCACCGCCCGGTAGGGTTCTCGCCAGTCGTTGCCGTAGACGCCGCTCAAGAATCGGTCCGGCCGTCGAGGGGCGGGGTATTCATTGCCTCCGACAGAGACGATCGTCGTTTCTTCGACGAAATAGTGGGGAAAACTGGAATGTGGGCACCAATAGGCATTTGTCTTGGGATCAAAGCGCCGGAGGATCCCATCGCTGAATAAATTGAAGGCGTAAAGGTCGCCAATCTTTCGGCCGGCGAAGGAAATTGCCAGTTGGCACGGTGAAAAGCCACAGACTGCACCGGGATTGACCGCCAGCATTGTTGGGGCATGGGTGATCGAATGGAAAACGATCGACTCATTCGCCAGGATGTTGTTGAGCCGGAGTATGCGGTCAATGTCGGAGGGCCTGACCATCAAATCGATGTCGTCGTCCCAGGGAATCAGCTGACCATCCCGTACGGCCCCCAAGAGGGTGCCATAGGTCAAGGCGTGCCAGATCCCGTGGCGCCGGAATGTGCGATGCACCAGGTCCAGGCAGTGTGTGAGAGTGTCAGTCGAAACAGTGGCCTCCTAATAAGCTCAGGAATACTGTAGGCCGACTTGCGATAGTTGTAAAACCGGCTGATGTTTTTATTGAGCATGGTATGCTTTTTTCGGGAGCGGCATCCTCACAACTGTGGGAATTGAGAGGTGAAAGATGAGATCACCGAAAGAGAAAGACGCTGTGGGCACCAACGGTTCAGATCGACGAGAATTCATGAAGAAGGTGGCCTCCCTGGCCGTCTATTCGTCTCCCATGATCAGTTTGCTTGCCGGATCTTCGCAATCCGCCTGGGCCGACTGCCCGGACGGCTCGAGTGAAGGAGGAGAAATTCCGCCGACAGCCCCTGGGCCCCGTTCGGTGATCGATACCATTGTCGCGGGGGTCAACGCTGATACCTCGCGCCAGGCGATTCAGATGGGTTTCTTCTTGTCGAATCAGTGCGTCGACGGAATGACCCTCAGAGTATGGGATGCCGCCGGAGCAAACCCCGTCACCATCGTGGATCTGATGACAGAGGTGGCCAACAACGCTGTTGGCGACATGGTCCTCATAGCGAGTTCGGGTTTTGCGGCAATTGACAGTCCCGCTCCGGATTTCATTATGGACAATTTGATTCCTGTAAGTTATCTCGCGGCGGGTAGTCTGACGTGGGAATGGAGTGGGATCGTCTACTGGCGGGTTTGCTGGGGTGGCGCAGGCTACACTGGATCGACAGCCGTCAGTCCTGAGAATGATTCTGACGGATCTGTGGCGCCTCCTTTCAGTGGCGGACTTCCCAGTGCCTCATTGAGTGGTCTGTATTACGAACCCTACGATGGTGGGGGAGGGGAAGCAGAGGAAGCCACCCCTGGTTACGGCAACAGCACCTCGAGCAGCACGGATTATAATTTCACGACCGGCGCCGCGGTATTGACCAACAATGCTGGTGAAACGGCAACGCTTCCCGTCACTCTGCAGATGTTCGTCGTCGAATAGAGGCTGATGGCCGAAGCGTTTTTGTCTCAGAAGCCGAAAAGATTTCGTATTGATTCTTCGCTTGGGGCGGAGATCGGCCGATCGGTAACCGATTTTCTGAAGACTCGGGGTTGGACGCAGACGGCCGGGGATCAGTACGAGCTTCTTTGGCAGGCGCGGCCGGTCAGAGTGTCTGAGATCGCAGATCATCCTGCGGGTTGTTTTTTTAACCACCTGCCGGGCTTCATGGCATTGACGACCAAGAGCCGGTTGGCGGAGACGGTTGCTGCCGCCAGGACGAGACTTCGGGGAACCCAGGCCGCCGGCGCCTTTCGCTGTCTCCCCGAAACCTACATTCTGCCTCAGGACCTGGGTCGGGTTCGGTCGGCAGCGAGAAGAAATCCCGAAGCCCTCTGGATCAGGAAACCGGTCGGTTCAGCGCGAGGCATCGGCGTCAATATGGTCGAGGATCTGGAGAAGATGGAGACCGGTGACGGCTGGTTGGTGCAGGAGTACCTCGCCCGGCCCCACCTGTTGGACGGCCACAAGTACACTCTCAGGCTCTATGTCTTGTTGACCAGCGTCGATCCGTTGTTGCTCTACCTCTTCGACGAGGGCTTCGCCAAGAGGGCCTCGCGGCCTTTCAGTACGGCACAGGAGCATCTGGCTGACCGTTTCCGCCATCTGACCAATCCTGATGTGCTTCGAGACGATCCCGAGGTGCCGACCTCGGCGCTCAATCTGACCCTGGGCCAGTATCGCGAGCGGCTGCGGGCCGAAGGCAGCGATGACGAGGCCTTGTGGCGGCGTCTGCGACGGCTGGTATGGGCGACCGTCAACGCTGCCAGGG
>JAOZPW010000358.1 GCA_029932545.1 Thermoanaerobaculales bacterium
GGGGCACGGTCGAAGTGATCAGCGCGGTCATCTCGGATCTCGAATTACCTCCGGCGGCGGTGGCGACAATCCTCGGTAGGGAGGAACTTGACGAAAGGACTCCCACCTCCTTGAGTGATGTCCTGGCAACTGTGCCCGGGGCCGGCAGGGGGGGAGAGGGACGTTCGGTCGTGCCCAGCCTGCGAGGTCTGCCCAAGCACCGGACGTTGATCCTCCTCGATGACGGTCGTGTCGTTACCGAACGCCGTGCAGGCGCATCGGCAACCTTCCTGGATCCGGATACGCTTGGCGAAATCGAAGTGATCCGAGGACCGGGGTCGGTCGCCTACGGTTCGGATGCCTTTGGAGGGATCATCCGGGCGCGGTCACGAATGCCATCACCCTACCCCGATGGGGTCAGCGTACGCTATGCCTTGGAGGGCGCCCAGGGCACTCCTGGCTGGGGCGCCGCAGCGGATGTCGAAGGGCCTTTTGCCGGCGGTGGATTTCTGTTCGGCGCGCACGTTCGGGATTATTCGGATTATTCCAGTCCCGAGAGTGAGGTTTTCGATACACGGTGGGAGACGTGGGGTATCCGGGCAGGCTGGCAGCGTGTGATCGGTCGAGGCGTACTTCGCATGTCGTGGCGCTCCGACAGGGCCCGGGACGTCGGCAAGCCCAGCCCGGAGTCGAAGACCAAGCGGCGCTTTTACCCTTTGGAGGACTCTGACCGGCTCAATCTGGCTTTCGAACAACCGTTGTCCGGTGCTTGGAAGAGGCTCTCCGTATCGGTGGCCTGGGATCGTTATCAGCTGGTATTAAACAAGGATGATCTCGACCCGGCCCTCCAGTCGACCGAACGGACGCAGTCGGACACACGGGCCAACGATGTGGAAATGCGGCTCGAGGTGGAGCGTTCACTGGGCTCGTCGCGGCTGGTCATGGGGGCCAACCTCAACTCGAGGTATGGCCTCAAGGCGCTCAATACGGCCTTCGAAGCTGGAGGACCGGACGGTGCTTTGCAGGAGGTCTCCAGTGAGATGGCCATCAAAGATGCCGAGAACCAGGATTATGGCCTGTTCACCGCCCTCCACGGGTCCCTCGGCCCCGTGCGGCTTTCTGGTGGATTACGCCTGGATTCGGTTCGAGCATCAAACTCAGGCGGATACTTTGGCGACCATTCGACCTCGGACGAAGCGGTCTCGGGTTATATCGGCGGCGGAGTCGACCTTGTCGACCACCTGAAACTGACCCTTCAAGTGGCGCACGGATTTCGGGATCCTCTGCTTTCCGATCGCTACTACCGGGGAGAAACCGGCCGAGGATTTATCACAGGAAATCCCGACCTCGACCCCGAGACCGCAGATCAGTTGGATCTGGCCCTTCGTTATCGTTCCGACACCTGGAATGTGGGCGGCTCCGCTTACCTTTACCGGATCAAGGACATGGTGGAGAGGTACAAAATCGATGACGACTACTTCTTCCGCAATCGTGGCGAGGGTGAGATCCGCGGGCTCGAACTCGAGGCGGCAAGGTCGTTGTCCGATTCCTTGTCGATGCACTTCGGGGCATGGTGGCTGAAAGGTGAGGTTCGGGACGACGGTTCTCCAATTGATGATATCCCCGCTCCGGGTGTGTCCCTGGTCTTGCGGGACTCAAGGTCGGAGGGCCTCCGGTGGATGATCCGTGGTGCGGCCTTCGCCCGCCACGACGACCCGGGACCCTCCGAGCAAGTCGTTCCCGGCTATGCCGTGCTGGACGGCGCGATAGGATGGGCTTTTTCCGAAAAACTGCAACTGCAACTTCTCGGCCGAAACCTCTTCGACAAGACCTACCTGGGCTCCGCCGACGAGGATTCGGTTCTGGCGCCCGGCCGGTCGTTTACCTTGACCCTTCGGGGGCGATTGTAGGGGCGATCTCGAGACGGCCAGGACACGAAGACAGTTGAACCGCCAAGACGCGAAGACCGCAAAGGGAACGCAAAGAAAGCCACAAGAAGAGTAGCCACAAAAAGGCACGAAAAAGCACAAAAAGGGAAGAAGGGAACTGACTGGTTTTCGGGAGATATTTTGAAATTCTCGCCGCCTTCACTGCGTTTCTCTTCGTGCATCTTTGTGCCTTTTTGTGGCTATTTTCCCCTCTTTGTTGCGTTTCCCCCGGTCCTTCTGCCTGAGCTGATAGCTGACAGCTGAAAGCTGATAGCTATTTTGGCATTTCCGTCTGGTGCATCAGGGGCTCGGCTTCGGGTCTTGGGGCGTTGGTTCCGGCATCCCAGAAGGGAGAGAGCCGTCTGAGGTTGTTGACGATAGGCGGGAAGACCTCGATGACCCTGTCAATCTCGGCATCGGTCGTGTAGCGCGAAAGTGAAAAACGGATGGATCCATGGACGGCGGTGAAGGGCACCGACATCGCGCGCAAGACGTGGGATGGCTCCAGCGAACCCGAGGTGCAGGCCGAGCCTGACGAGGCGCAGATGCCCTCGGCCGAGAGCTGGTAGAGCATGCCCTCGCCCTCGATAAAGTGGATTGCCAAGTTGAGAGTGTTCGAGAGGCGTTCGACCTCGCTGCCGTTGACCTCGGAATAGGGGATGGCCTCAGAAAGCGCCTTTTCCAGCCGGTCCCTGAGGGCTCGAATTCTCTGTTCGTCCTCGTCGTGCTGATCGTGGGCCAGTTCCAATGCGCGGGCCAAGCCGACGATGAAGGCGACGTTCTCGGTCCCGGCCCGCCGGCCGTCTTCCTGGTGGCCGCCCAGCATGAAGGGCCGGCATGGGGTGCCGCGACGGACGAAGAGGGCGCCGATGCCCTTGGGGGCGTGGAGCTTGTGTCCGGAAAGGGACAAGAGATCGACGTGGTGAAGGTCCCCGCGAAGGTCGATGGGCAGTTTGCCGGCGGTCTGAGTGGCATCGGTATGCACAACGATCGAGGGGTCGGTCTCCTTGGCGATGCGGGCGATGTCGGCGACCGGGAAGATAACTCCAGTCTCGTTGTTGGCGTGCATCGCGGAGACCAGCAGGGTGTCGGGCCGAAGGGCACGGACGTAGGCGCCCATGTCCAGGCGGCCCGAGCGGTCGACAGGGACAAAGTCTACCTGGAAACCACGGCGTCTGAGTTCTCCGGCGACTTCGAAGACGGCCGGGTGTTCTACTCCGGTCGTGATGATGTGCTTGCGGCCCGGGTTGGCGGCAATCGTGCCGAAAATTGCGGTGTTATTGCTCTCGGTCGCACAGCCGGTGAAGAGGATCTCATCCGGCCGGGCGCCCAAAGACCCGGCAGCCGTCTTTCGCGCCTTCGAGACAGCATCGCTCGGTATTCTCGCTGCCTCATAGATCGACGAAGGATTGAAATACATTTCATCCAGAAACGGCCTCATGGTTTCGAGGACCTCGGGAGCGACCCGGGTCGTGGCGTTGTTGTCGAGGTAGATCGTCTCGGTCATGCAGGGCAGGATACAGGAGGAAGAACGAAGGCGGAAGGAAGGGCT
>JAOZPW010000088.1:0-2596 GCA_029932545.1 Thermoanaerobaculales bacterium
TATCGAGGTTTTCACGAAGGTAGTTTTCGACAAGGCCGCAGGAGATGACGCCCCGTTTGCCTCGAAGCTCCAACTCGTTGTATTTGCTGTTTTCGGCTCTCTTGAGCAACTCGGGTTGCTTGTCGGTCAGATGCGAATATTGAACCCGGGCGTTGCTGGGCAGCAGGGTCCACCTCTTGATCTCTTTGGTGGGATTGAGCGGATTTTGAGACTGGGCCGGCTGGGTCGCCACGGCGGAGCGGCTGTGGGCGATGCGGGTGATCAGGCGGACCATTACAGGAATCGCCAACTCCTCCGACATTTCGAAGGCCTCGAGCATCATGTCGTAGCCTTCCTGCTGGTTTCTGGGTTCGAAGCAGGGAATCAGGGCGAATTGGGCGAAGTACCGGCTGTCCTGCTCGTTCTGGCTGGAGTGCATACCGGGATCATCCGCCACGGCGAGAACCAGGCCTCCGTTCGTGCCTGTCAGCGCCGAATTCATGAAGGCGTCAGCGGCAACGTTGAGACCGACATGCTTCATGCAGACCAGAACGCGTTTGCCCGCCCATGACATGCCCAGCGCCTCTTCATAGGCGACCTTCTCGTTGGTCGACCAGAATGCGTGGACGTCTCCTTGTTTTTTGGTTCTGCGCTCGATGAACTCGAAGATTTCGGTCGAGGGGGTGCCTGGATAACCGTACACCCCACTGATACCCGCGTGGATCGCGCCGAGGCCAATTGCCTCGTCGCCAAGCAGAATTTCTTTTGACATCGATGCCTCCTCAATCCGGTCACTGTTTGTGCCGGACGTAAGACAGTCTAGCGCAAAATTTCACATTACGGCTCTCGGGTTTTTTCAAGAAAACACATTGGTTTTGAAACTAGAAACTAGAAACTGGAAACTGGAGAGACGTGCGAGATTGCACACAAGCGATTGTCACGTCGTCTTCATCGCCTCAAGCACCAACTGTTTCGCCAATTGCCGGATAACTGGATTTTGGGTCCAATTCTGAACGCCTTCATCGCCGCAAACGGATTAGTTTCCAGTTTCCAGTTTCTAGTTTCGGGCCATTTCGGGCGCTTTCCTCGACCATTCGATACTTTGTGGGGTGGGTGGCCAACCGTTCCCCATAACTGATCTTTGGCCCAGCCTTGTCCTCACGCCGATGCGCTGAGATAATCCCCTGCATGTTGAGCAGACCACGCATTCTTGTGACCAACGACGACGGCTTCAGCGCTGAGGGCATCCAGGTGCTTGCCGGTGCTCTGGAAGGACTGGGCGAACTATGGGTGATTGCTCCGGACAGTGAACAGTCGGCTGTCTCGCATGCCTTGACCCTCGAACGACCTCTGAGGGTCCGGTCGGTGGGAGAGCGTCGATACGTTGTCAACGGGACACCGACGGATTGTGTGACTCTGGGAATTTCCAGCCTGATGAACGGATCGCCGCCTGACATTGTGGTTTCGGGGATCAATCGTGGCGCCAATATGGGCGTCGATGTTCACTACTCGGGGACCGTAAGTGCTGCGTTCGAGGGAGTGATCCTCGGCGCGCCGGCGATCGCCGTCAGCCAGAATGTAGGGAAGGGCATGTCGTGGGACTCGGCAGCAGTAGTTGCACGGGAATTGACGGCGTGGGTCCTGGCCCATGGCCTTCCGAAGGAGACGCTGCTCAATGTCAACGTGCCTTTGACCAAACCTCGGGGCTTGAAACTGACTCGACTTGGAGTGCGTCGATATACGGAAGGGGTTGTCAAGCAGAAAGATCCACGAGGAAGGACAATCTACTGGATCGGTGGCGGGGAGCCGGTATGGGAGAGGATCCCGGGCACAGATTTTAATGAGGTCGGAGAAGGGTGGATCTCGGTGACACCTCTCCATCTGGACATGACCGACACGGTGTTCCTCGAAGAACTCCAAGGCGCCAAACCGTCGTGGGTGAGGGAGAACGATTGTGAATGACGGTTGGCAGTTTCAACGTCAGCAGATGGTCGCAGCCTTGCGGTCCGGCGGCATCACGGACGAGCGGGTTCTCGAGGCGATGGGTGAGGTGCCCAGACATCTCTTCTTGCCCGAGGCCTACCGCTCCCAGGCCTATTCTCCCGACAATTCAGTCAATATCGGTGAGGGTCAGACGATTTCACAGGCCAGAGTCGTCGCGACGATGACCGAGGCTGCTCAGGTCGACCCGGACGATCGGGTATTGGAGATTGGGACGGGATCGGGGTATCAGGCGGCTGTATTGGCTCAATTGGCCCGGTTTGTCTGTACCGTTGAACGGATACCCAAACTGGCCCGAAGCGCCAAGCAGCGCCTGGACGCCTTGGGCTTTGAGAACATCAGCGTCAAGGTAATGGACGGCACGTTGGGCTGGAGGGCGCAGGGGCCCTACGGTGTGATTCTGGTGACTGCCGGTGCGCCGGATATTCCTGAGCCCCTCCTGCAGCAACTGACCGACGGCGGCCGGCTGGTACTACCCGTCGGTCCTCGGGATCAGCAGTTGCTCAAGGTGGTCGAGAGGCGAGGGGAGCGATTCATGGTTCGTGAACTCAGGGAGGCCACCTTCGTTCCCCTGATCGGGCGTCATGGGTGGGAGGGGGAAAAGGGTTGAAAGAAC
>JAOZPW010000088.1:2606-9746 GCA_029932545.1 Thermoanaerobaculales bacterium
GGGAGGTGGAGGAATGACCCGGCTCCATCAGTTGAAAGAGGGAATTTTCGGCTGGATGGAAGGCCTGGCGGCCTCCGAACATCCGGGTGTGTGGCTCTTCGTTCTCTCCTTCGCCGAGAGTTCGTTCTTCCCGTTGCCACCGGATGTTCTCCTGATCGCCCTCGGAGTGGCCGATCCCCAAATGGCCCTGGTCTACGGCTTGATTTGCACGGTCGCAAGCGTGCTTGGCGGGGGGTTGGGTTACGGAATCGGAAAGTGGGGCGGCCGGCCGATTCTCTACCGTTTTTTCAACGAGAACAAGATTCATACTGTTGAAAACCTTTATGAGCGCTACAACGCTTGGGCCACCGGCATCGCGGGTCTGACGCCGATCCCCTACAAGATCTTCACGATTGGCGGCGGCGCCTTCAAGATCAATTTCAAAATCTTCATGCTGGCCTCTTTGGCATCCCGTGGTCTGCGTTTCATGGCCGAGGCGGTGTTGCTCTTCTTCTTCGGAGACCAAATCCGGGTCTTTCTTTTCGACTATTTCAACTGGATCTCACTGGCATTTGTCATGACGCTGGTGGGGGGCTTCTGGGCTGTGCAGCACTTCGGTCATCGAGCTTCACAGGCGTGAAATGAAGTGGTTTGGGAAAACTCCGCCCCCTTCCGTTTCCAGGCCGTTCGGTTTGGTGATTGACCGGGCTCTCGAACAGGGAGTTCCAAAACCGACAGGGCTTGTATTTATCGATTCGGATGGAGTGTGGCGTGATGCGATGGCTGGTCTCTCCCTGGCTGAGCGAAGGACCTGTATTGCAGTCGCATTGCATGATGAAGGTCTGGTGGCCGCAACCCACTGGTCGATTGGTGGTGGAGTCTTGCTGCCGCCATCCCTGTTACGGGTTTCGGCAGCCTGTCGTGCTGCCCGGGAGTCGTTGGTACTGCCTTCGTGGACCGCGGATCCCCAGGCCGTGTCCGAATTCGGTATTGATAAACACCACCTGACTGTCGGTCTTCAGCCTGCAGGTCTTTGGCAGGCAATGGTCGGCGTTCGGGGGCAATTGGAATTGTTGGCGGCATTGGCGGTCGCCCTCAAGCGGCCGGCGGTCATTGGTCCGGGCCCGTCCCTGACCCTGATCGGATTTGATCGGATCGCCATCGAGACTGCATGGCAGACTCTGGCAATTCGGCCTCAGTGGGCGGCGGGCAACCGTTTCCTGAAAATTGGAGATTCGGATCGCGGAGTGGACGAAGACATCGAAGGCCGTTGGTGGCCGGTCGCCCTGTTGCCGTCGGGAAGGGTTGTCGCCAGATGGAAACTCGATGTGGCGAATACGATGTGTCCTTGGCGGTTGGAAACGGACGGAGGGAGAGTCCTTCAGACTGATTCGGTGTGCACTCAACCTGAGTTGGAACGATCGACTGCCGATGTCGTGAGGATCCACGGGATGCCGGCTTCCGACCTCGAGCGTGACGGTTCACCCGGGGCAATCGTCGTCGAGGTTCTGGCTCGGGAAGCCGATCGGTCAGGACAGACCCTGTGGGTTCCGGGTGTGTCCCGCGCTGCCGGCGCCGTCATCCGGCGATGGGGCCTCGATGTGTGGGTCGATGGGCCGGTGCTGGCGCCATTCTCGGCCGGTCCGTAGCCTCAATACTGAAACCCGAGGCAGGCGGGACAAGGCCACAACAATGAGTACGGTATTGTTGTGGGTGCAGCCGTCTCGGTTGTAGGATTCAAGGAATGAAGAGGTTCAACAGCATGTGCCCGGGTGTGCAATCTTGACGGTTTCACGAGCGGTCTACGCCGGTTTTGTTGCGGTGGTGGTCCCCGCTGTCGTTTTTCTGGCTGTCATCGGCAGTGGGTACGACGGCAAGCCGTACCTGCGCGGCGATTGTCCATACTATGTGGCCGCTGCCTGGTCCATTGCGGAGGATGGTGACCTCGACCTAGGAAACCAGCTCTGGCAGCCATGGAGCGTGCACAATACCTTCGTTGCCCTTGATGTCAGGGGGCGATTCGTGCCGAAACACCCCCTGTGGATGTCTGTGGCCGTGATTCCCCTTCTTGTGATCTTCGGGGATCAAGGGGCCCTGGTATTCAACCTGCTGCAACTGCTCCTGCTCTGTGCCTTGATGTTTGTTCTCGCGAGGCGTGTTGCAGGCCCGTGGGCCGCTGCGGTTGCGGTCTGCTTGACGGCGATCCTGTCATTTCTTCCTCACTTTGCATGGAATTTTTCGCCTGATGTCTTTTCGGTGGTGCTTCTGCTCGCCGCCCTGGTAGCCCTGCCGAAGGATCGGGCGCCTCATCTTGGTCGACACGTCCTGGCCGGCGTGTTGCTCGGCATTGCGACAACCGCCAAGCCATCCTTTGCGCTTGCGGCAATCGCGTTGCCGTTGCTCCTCGGGAAACCCTTGCGACGAAGCATGCCTGTGTTTGTTCTTGGGGGTCTGCTTCCGGTCGCCCTGTGGAGGGACTGAACCAGCACCTCTTCGGCCACCCTCTGGTCACTCCTTACGATCGCATCGTGCACTTCACCGAAGAAGGGATCGAGCTGCACTCGAATCGGGAGGAATTCACCGAACCCATGTGGCGAGGCGTCCGCGATCAGATCATCCGGCCGGGAAAGGGGCTGCTGCCGACAAGCCCCGTTACGGTTGCATCGTTCCTGCTTTTGCCGTTCTTATGGATCCGAGAACGCCGCTGGGCCTTCTACACCGCCGTGACCTCCCTGGGGATCTTCCTTTTTTACTCGACCTATGCTCAGTGGGTTTGGTCGCATTGGGGCAATCGTTTCCTGATGCCCATTGTCGTCCTCGGGGTGCTGCCGTTGGCGGCGGCGCTGGATTGGCGGAGGCCGGGGCACGAAGACGGTTGAACCGCAAAGACGCGAAGACCGCAAAGGAAACGCAAAGGCGCAACGAGAACGAATTTGGTCCACGAAGAACACGAAGATTCACGAAGGTCATTTTTCTTAGTGGTCCTTCGTGTCCTTCGTGGATAATCTGGTTGTGTTTCCCATTCGACCTGATTTTCTGCCTGAATTTTTCAAAGGTCCTGACGTATGAGTTGCTCAGGATAAGCCCCTAATTCGCCTTTCGATTCAGGCTGAGATACCTGTCCGGGACAAAAGCTGGCGTCGCCTTACTTATCTTGCAACAACCAATTTCATGTCGTCGAGGTTGAGGTATTTCTTTG
Organism: Thermoanaerobaculales bacterium; assembly: GCA_029932545.1. Classification (GTDB taxonomy): domain Bacteria; phylum Acidobacteriota; class Thermoanaerobaculia; order Thermoanaerobaculales; family Sulfomarinibacteraceae; genus DAOWGJ01. Next base: position 5,785 of record JAOZPW010000088.1, read on the forward strand.
CGGCGTCTTGGACCTCTTCAGGGGTGACGGCTGCCTTTTCGGCGGATGAAACTCGCAGCGTCGATCCTTCACCTTCAAAGATTGCACGGCCGAGACGATAGGCGCGCGAGGCCGCGGACAAGCCGCGAAGCATCCGCGAACGTCGATCCCGGGCGGCAAAACGGAGCAGTTCCTCGGCTCCCGGCGGCTCAGCGCTGAGATCCTCGACGATCCCACTCATGAGCTCCGAAACCCTCTCCTGATTTTCCGGACGGGTGCCGACCAGGGCCGAGAGCAGCACCTCGTTGCCGGGAAGATAACGAACGCCGGCCCCTAGACGATATGCCAGGCCTTCTTGTTCCCGGACCACGGCGACCATTTGGTCTGAGAGGGCATTGACAGCGACCAGGAATGCCGCCCGCTCCTCGGGTTCGATAGACAAACGCCGACCCCAGAGCATCGTCACCTGGGGGGTATCCCCGTCGGAGGCCTCAATATCGGTGGGCTGAGGGGTGGGGTAGGGTCCACGTTGAGGCGTACTTTGCCCGCCACCACTGAAGAGATCCTCGACCATCTCGAGGGTCTGCTCGACCGGAAGGGGCGAGGCGATCGTCAGGATGATTCGATTGGCTGCAAAATAGCCGTCCGGCCAGTGGCCCCAGAATTCCTTCACGCGGGCTACGTCCGGCGTATCCCCCAATGGCCCCGAAACGGGGCGGGCCAGTGGATGCTCAGGGCCCAACAACGCGGTGGAGAGTTTGAGGCTCGCCAAAGAACCCCCGCGATTACCGGCGGCCCGGGACTGCTGGTGAGAGATCGCAGCCGCCTGCACACCTTCGGAATCCCACTGAGGTTGACGGATCATCTCCGCCAGGATTTCCAGGCCCTGTTCGAGGCTCTGGGCCGGACCTTCGAGGCGGGTATATGAGAAATCGGGCACGTGGTAGCGATCATCGAATGGAATCATCACCGAGTCCGCGGCCTTGAGCTCGATTCCTGCGCGTGCCAGGCGGCGTTCGATCTCGCGACTGCCGCTGACGGAGGTCCCGGCCGGCAGGAGCCGGTGCATGAAGTCGGCAACTCCAGGGAGATCCTCGGGCTCACGGAGGCTGCGGTCGGCAACCAGTAGGTGTACACCGAAGACCTCACCGCCGGCTTCCGGCAGGATTCCCAGAACGAGTCCGTTGGGCAGCGTCGTCAACCGGCTTCCGAACGGCCCCTCATCCAAAACCCTTGTCATTGGCGTTGACTCGGTCTCTTTTGCCTTTGGCAGCATTGTCCTCTCGGCCGGCCCCCCCGACCCGATCCAGGCCGCTCGCCGACGGGTGGGTTCATTCGGGAGAACCAGTGCCGCAGTCGCCCGAACGGCGTCGGGCGTCACCATTTGAGGATCGACGCTTTCGCCCAGTCCGTCCCGTGCGGTTGCCAGCGCCTCGCCGTAGAACACAGCTGCGTAGTGCAGGCGCTGCCCGGTCAAGACCCTTTCGGCTTGCCAGGCACGCTGGAGGCGTACGACGTCCCCATCGGTCGGACCCGCTGCGGCACCGTCGATTGCGCCCAGGAGGCGAGGAAGCAGGTCTTCTGATGTGATTTTGGCCTTCGCCGTCACGTCGATCATCAAGACGTCACGACCGTAACGTGGTTGCAGGGATGCAAAAACCGATGTTGCATATTCGGGTACCAACGCACCTGACAATGGGCCGTCAGAATCTCCCAACCAACGGGCGAGAATCTCCAACTCGGTCCGTCTGACGCCGGCGGGCGCCGCGATGACCAGGGTCAGACTGCCGCCCTCGGGACCGGATGCCTTCGGCATTCCACCGCGGCCCATGGCGGCCATCGACGGCATCCCACCACCGCTGCCTGTATCCTCGGGCGCCTCGACGGCTTCCCACTGACCCCATCCGTTCCATTCAAGGGGATCATCGAACGGAGGCAGGGCGGGGGAGGTCTCAAGTGGTGCCATTGCGTCGAGCACGCCCTGGAGTCCGTCGATTGGGAGATCGCCCGTGATCAGGATACGCCATGAAGACGGCCCGTAACGGTCCTTCCAGTACCGCACGACCGTCTCGCGATCCGTTGCGGCGACCGTTCTCTCGAAACCGCCGACCGGTTGCTCCAGCGGTGTTCCACGCCACAGAGCGCTACGAAGACGTTCGTCCTTGACCTGATCCGGGTTGGTATTGTCCTTGGCCAATTCCTCGAGGATGACCTTGCGTTCCTTCTCATACGTTGCCGGAACGATCTTCGAGCGCGTCAGCATGCCGACCAGAAGCCGTGCGGTCGCCTCGGCCTCTTCAACCGGCGCCAGAGCAAAGAATACCGTCGCCTGATCCCGGGTGAAAGCGTTGATATAGGCCGACCGTTGTTCGAACGCCTCGGTCACTCCACGCTCGTCGAGCTCGTCGAAACCGTCGAAGAGCAGGTGCTCCAGATAGTGAGACAGGCCCGCCATCTCCACCGGCTCATGTTGGGATCCGGCCGGTACGGCGACCGTCAGCAGGACCGTGCCCGAGCCCGGACGCGGCCAGAGCAGAGCCTTGGCGCCGTTGGGCAAGGTCCTCTCGACCGTGCCGAATCCAGCGCCTACCTCATCCGAAGGGGATGTCACACCACCAAAAGCGATCGAGGCACAACAGAGACCCAGAAAGAAAACACCACAAACAACGGACATCGTAGAAAATCTCATGGGCGGGATTATCGCCGAAAACTGCAAGGAGCGCCATCCCTCGTTGACACCGGATCGTCTTCGCCGTAGGATTCTCAGCCCAAGGGGCTATAGCTCAGGTGGATAGAGCAGAGGTTTCCTAAACCTAAGGCCGCAGGTTCGAGTCCTGCTAGCCCCGCCAATTCGTCGAACGAATTGGATATGCGCCTTCGGGGCAGGGGAAGTTTATAGGCGCCAGGCCGGAGTTCGTTAATGAAAAAGATCAACAAGAAAGACACCGAGGAATTTCGGCAGCGGCTTCTGATGACGGAGAGCGAGATCAAGGCATTGCTTGGGCAGACGGTTCAAGATTCGAAACCGGTGGACCTCGATCTGCCGATCGGGCGGTTGTCGCGCGCCGATGCCATGCAAATGCAGAATATGGCAGCCCTCAACAAGCGGCAGATGGAAATCAAGTTGAAGCAGGTCGAGGGCGCCCTGTCCGCCATCGAACAGGGTTCCTACGGTTCGTGCCGGAAATGTAATGGAGAGATCCGCCCGGCGAGACTCGAAGCACGCCCGGAGACGCCGTTTTGCATTGGCTGCCAGGAGGCGTTTGAGACGGGATGACGGCCTTCGGTATTGAGAAGATGACTGAAATGAAACCCATTGGAATTATCCACAGCCCGTTCAAGGAACCTGGGGGCATGCCGATTCAGCCTGCCGGCGCAGCGGGCGTGACAGGTACCGTCGAAGTCTTTGAGGAGTACCGTGCCGGCCTGAAGGATCTCGAAGGGTTCTCCCATATCATCTTGCTGTATCACTTCCACCGCAGCGAGGGATTTGATCTCCAGACTGTGCCTTTCATGGATTCCGAGCCGAGGGGCCTCTTTGCGACCCGCGCGCCCCGGCGTCCGAACCCCATCGGACTCTCCATTGTTCAACTAGATACGATCGAAGAGGGTGTGCTGCAGATCCAGAACGTGGACATCCTTGATGGAACCCCGCTTCTGGACATCAAGCCGTATGTTCCGGAGTTCGATGCCCCCGTGAGGGTTCGGGCCGGCTGGCTCGAGGCGGTCAGGAAGACCGTTGCGGATCTGGAATCGGATGATCGGTTCAAATAGTAATTCGTCGGCAAATTGCATGGTGCCTTCGGCGACTCCGTGACCCTCGAGAAGATCTTTCCGCTCGAGATAGCCCAGGTCTTCGACCGCCATGCCCCACACTCGTGAGTTCTCACGCAAGATGTCGATTTTCTTGCCTGTCGGCGCCGAGTGGAACCATAGACACTGCAGTTCGGAATCCCAGCCGTGATTCAGGGTGATCAGATACG
>JAOZPW010000088.1:9846-13004 GCA_029932545.1 Thermoanaerobaculales bacterium
AGGATCCTGGCGCAGTCGTCGGCACTTTCGATGGCCTTGTCGTGTCGTCTGAGATGGTAGGGTTCCATGTCAACTCCAGAAAGCACGGGTTGTGTCCAGTATTTGCCGGATTGGGTCGGAGGCCGCCACTTCAGCAGCGAGTGAGAGCATGGCCTCCGGGTTCACAGGTGGCTCAGCCAGCTCGATTTTGTGGCTGAGTAAATCGAATACACCGTATTGAACGGGGAAGGACAGAACCGAGTGAATCGAGGCGGCCGTCAGTGCAGCGTTCATTTTGACCGACGTTTCAATCAGCGCCTGGCGGCCGGCCGGGCCTTTAGCTGTGCGGCCGCCATGGGCCTCTGCCAGTGCGTTGTCCGCCAAGCGAACCGCGGGAAGAATGCGGTCGATGATGGACCGCAAGGGGGCCGATGTGGAGGGGTAGGACTGGGGATTGAGGTAGGAATCCACAGCTGCAATCACAGCGCCGCAGCCGCTGTGACCGAGGACGACGATCACTCGGAGGGTCTCGGCCAAATTCGCCACTGCGTACTCGAGACTTCCCACGCACTCGTCCCCGGCCACATTGCCGGCGACGCGTACGACGAAGAGGGCGTTGCTCGGGCAGCGGAAAAGAAGCTCGATGGGCACCCGGGCATCGGCACACCCGAGAATTGCCGCAAACGGTCTTTGTGGAAGGGTGCCTCCATCAGGACAGATGCCGACCGCTTCCGGCGACACATGAACGATCTGCTGCTTCTCGAACAACTCAATAAATCTGCGGTTCCCGTCGAGCAGCCGGTCGCGGGCCTCAGAGGCGTCGTTTGGCGGTTCGGGTTTCTCGAGCCCCTTTGGATCTACACGGTAGATAACTTCGGTCATGACACTCCTTTCCCCCTTTTCTTTTGTTACCGTTTGTCAGTCTATGGTGTAGTAGAAGTTTCCGTCGATATCGAAGTCGAGCACCGGATCGGAGCGGAAGATGCCCGGATCGAGCGCTTGCTGTTGCGCCGGTGCGGAGGCGGCCGATAGACCGAACATCAGCAGAATCAAGGCCAGGTGAATCAACGAACGCGGGGTCATCAGGTGCTCCTCCAGAGTTCCATCGGTACGAGACCGTGGCTGTAGAGGGACGAGTGTAGCTCAGGTTGTTGTTCTCCCGAGTAGTGCATTTTTCTCCGAGAAAGGGTAAAACTAGCCTGATGAATGACGAGTGGAGGACGATCGACGACGAAGAGGTGGACGAGGGCACCATGCTGCTGATGCAGCGAGGCGAGCGTGAATTCGTAATTTCGGTGGATCACCTCACCCTGATGACCTCGGAATCCAACCTCAGCGAGTTGGAGTTGGGTCGAGTTCCCTGCGAGCGGCTCCAGAATCGAGCAAACCCGAGGGTGCTGTTGGCCGGTCTGGGGATGGGTTATACCTTGAGGGCGGCCCTGGATGCCCTGCCGGCCGCTGCGCGGGTAGAGGTGGTCGAACTCAATACGGTGATCGCCTACTGGTGCCGAGGCCCGATGGCGGTTCTGACAGACCACGCTGTGGATGACTCGCGGGTGGAACTCTTCTACGGTGATGTGGCGGAGAGGATTCGCCGTGCAGGTGACGCTCCAGAGGGCTATGACGCCATCATTCTGGATCTTTACCAGGGGACTTTCGACGCCAACGATGATTCCGGTCATCCGCATTACGGTCGTGCGGCTCTGGAGAGGACCCGGCGGGCATTGGTCCCGGGCGGGATCCTTGCCGTATGGACCGAGGAGGCAGATTCGGGATTCGAACAACGGCTGAAATCGGTCGGGTTTGACTTCGAAGCTCTCCAACCCGAACTCGAAGGCCCACAGCACGTCGTCTATTTGGCCTGGTAGGGGAGCTATCAGCTCTCAGCTGATAGCTTCTTTGATCAGCGTCGCAACAGCGCCAGGGCTTCGATCTGTCGCGTCTGAGGCATCATGTCGACGGCCTGGACCGTGACCAGTTCGAAACCGCCCCCGATCAACATCTGGAGGTCACGAGCGAGAGTGGTCGGGTCACAGGAGAGGTAGGCCAGGCGCTTGGCAGATGAGGAGATGATGGTTGCGAGGACTTGTGATTCGGCGCCGATTCTCGAGGGGTTGAGCACTACGGCTTCGGGCTTCTCCGAGTGCAGGCGGCTCAGTGTGCGACGGATCGGGTTGGCGAGGACTTCGACGTTGTCTACCTGGCCCGCTTTGATGGTCGCCCGGGCATCCGCAACCGAGCTTCGAACGCCTTCAATACAGAGGATCCGGCCGAAACTCTTTCTGAGCGCCAGGCCGTGGGTTCCCACACCGGCGTAGAGATCGACGAGCAGACTTCCGGTGCCGAGGAACGCAGACATCCGGGAGTGAAGTTCGGGCAGAAGACCTAGATTGACCTGGAAAAAAGAGCCGGGGGAGACCCGCAGCGAGAGACCGGCCGAATCCACGTAGACCTCGCGGGCCCCTGAAACCGGCTCAATACGTCCCTTGATGACCTGGGAGCCACCTTTGGGGTTGAGATTCACGGCGATGCCGGCGATATGGGGGCAGTCTTTGACGATAGCTTCGATGGGGAGACGCGGCAGGGAATCGTCCCTGACCACGAGCGTCAGATGCTGGAGTTCGGGATCGCTGCCGCAACGCAGGTCAATGTATCGCAGGGCGTACGGGATGGAAATAGACGAATTCAGCAGGCGGCGGAGGGCTCGAGTTGTCTCGAGAAGCTCCGGAACGAGAACCCCGCAGTCCGGGGCGTCGACGACCTCCCGGCTGCGGCGCTGAAAGTACCCGAGCACGGACCTGCGGTCCCTGTCGGTGGAGATGGCCATCTTGGCGCGGGTCCGATAACCCTCAATGTCCGGAGACGGAAGCGTCGGCAGGATTTGGCGAGGTGTGAAGCGTACACTCCGGCCGAGGGCATCCGTCAGTCTCCTTCGTTTGCTTTCGAGTTGCTCCCCATAGGGTTGGCATAACAATGAACATGCCCCGCACGGGGCTCGGTGGGGGCAATCAACGGTTTGGTCTGCTTGAGCTATCTTCATCGCCGTCCAGCGTAACCTATCTTGCGGCGCCGTGTCTTTGCGATCAAGCTGAAAGCTGAAAGCTGATTGCTGAGGGCGCCCGGCGACGCCTTGCTCTCTGGGGGCAAGGCGTCGCCGGGTTCAGGTACACTGGCCTTGT
>JAOZPW010000089.1:0-5149 GCA_029932545.1 Thermoanaerobaculales bacterium
AAAAATTCTCCAGCCCTGCCCGGAGTTGATGAGACCCTGCGCCGCCTCGCCGAGAATCACAGCTTGGCGATCGCGTCGAACAAACCCCTGGCCTGGATCGAAGAACTGCTGGACCATCACGGCTGGAACGCACTGATGGCAGCCATCGCCGGACCGGAAACAGTTGATGCCCACAAACCTGACCCGAAAATGCTCAAATACATCCTTGAATCCACAGGTTACGGGGCCGGCGACGCTCTCTTCGTCGGCGACATGCCGATCGATGCGGAAACCGGCATCAACGCCGGGATCTCGGTCATCGGCGTGACAACGGGAGCCGCATCTAGAGAGGACCTCCTGGCCGCAGGCTGCACCGAAGTGCTGGAGAGTATTACCGCCCTTCCCTTTTCCACCTGACAACGACCCCTCGGTGCTGGCCGTCACCCAGGCCGGTACCGGCAATCGAGATCATGAGCCGACAGATCTCATCGGCCGTCGAAGTGTTGCCGATGCCATCCTGTGGCGTGCACGACACCACTTGCCCCTGTTCGATCTCCAGGACCAACTCCAGTCCTCGAGCCCCTTCGACAAAAGAGATGGGTATCTGGACCTCGTCGATTTTTATGGCCATCACAAAATCAATTGAGCCGGGCGGAAAATTGAGAGGACCGATCATCTCGAGCAGCTCTGGCTCGGCCAGTGTCGGTTCAGGATCCTCCCGGGACAACAGGCTTTCAACGGCCCCGATCGGGGCATCGGGATCTCGAGCCGGCAGATTTGACAGGGCGAAGATTTGGCGCTCCGCCTTTTCCGTCTGGGTCCACGGCATCCACCCGGTCCGCCCGATTTCCTCAACGACAATCACCCCAACAACAACGACTGCCGCAGCCGCAACCAAAGCAGCCGCAGCCCACCGTTGCCGCATGGGCCGGCCCGCACGCCGTAACGGCCTGACCATCTGGTCCAGCACCTTCGGCGGACGCTCGTCCAAGGCCAACTGCCGGAGACTCTGGCGCAGTCTCTGCATTTCGTTCAGGCCCTCAACTATGGCCGGATCCCGTTTCAAACGCTCAGTCAGCAGCCGAGCCTCTTCGGCATCCAGGTCCCCATCGAGGTGCCTACTGAGGATCTCGTCGGTCTTCTCGTCGATCATGGCCTCACCTCGTTCCTCAATGCCCTCCGGGCCCGAGCCAAACGGGACCTAACGGTCCCGATCGGCACATCAAGAACGGCTGCAATATCCTCGTAACTCAAGTCTTCCCCATCCCTGAGCCACAACACAATCCGGTGGTGTTCGGCCAGTCTGCCCAGCGCCTGCCCAACCCAGTTGAGACCTTCGGAAGCAATCACACGACGTTCCGCATCGGGCGCCCTGTCCCGGACCGCACCAATGCTCACCACCTTGTCGTCGTCGAGACTTTCGATCGAAAAGGGCTGCCGTCCTCGACTGCGCCGGTACGACCGAAGGAAATTCCATGCGATCTGAAAGACCCAGGTGCTGAGCTTGGCTTCGTTTCGGAACCCGTCGAGCCCCCGCCAAATTCGAAGAAAGATCTCCTGGCAGGCGTCCAGCGCCTCCTCATCCGACTGGGTCAGGCGCTTCGCCAACGCCCACACCGGCCGGCGGAATCGCGTGTAGATCTCCTCGAAGGTCACAGCCAAACCCGAGCCGGCAACAGCCACAACTTGCTGAGCCTTGAAACTCGCATCAGCACATTGTAACGGGATCACTGCCACACACTGTTCATCAGCAGACATACACATTTCTCAGCTCAGGTTGAATCGCACCGTCAAGTCGTACTGCACGGCAACCGGGTTTCCGTTGTAGGTCGAGGGTTCGAAGACCCACTGCCTCGCAGCCTCAACGGCGGCCTCCGTCAGGCCAAAGGGCAGGCCCCTGAGGACATCGATGCTTTCGACTTTCCCCGAGATCCCAATGACCAGACTGAGGATGACCACACCTTCCTTGTGGGCCCTTCGGGCGATCTCAGGGTAGACCGGCTCGACCGTCACGATCCTCCTGGGCGCCTTGAACTCACCTCCCACGCGAACCATGGTCGGTTCCACCACCTCGGGCGGTGGTTCCGGCACTTGGAGGCCCACCATGGAGACCCTGTCGCTTGGCTCGAAAGCCGGAACGAAGACCTCATCGGATCGAATGGGTTCGTTGTCGAGAGGGTCTGGATCAGGCACCGGAATCCTCTGAGGCGGGGGCCGAACGGAAACCTCCGGCGGAGGCGTCGGTGGAATCGTGTAGGTGAAATGGCGTAGAACCACAATTGGTGGTTGCTTCTCCGGTACTTTCGGAGCGGAACCCGCAATCGACGGCAAATTGGCGACGAAGAGCACCACATGCGCCAAGACCGCCACGGTCACCCCCAATCGTATATGGAACGTATCGGTCGAGTTGTCTTGGATCACATGATCGAGACTGGAACCGGGAGTGGAAACTCTTTGGCTTGATAGTGTCATGATGACCTCCTTGAATAGTGAGACAAGCAAAATCAGAAAAAGTTCCCCAAAGCAATTCGTGGGTCTGTGGATACAGCGGCAATCGACGGTCAAAGAGACCCCCAGAAGCCACAGACCCACGAATTGCTCCTGTTCGTCTACAATCCCTCCATGAAAGTCGCTTTGATCTTTGGTGGGCGCTCGGGTGAACACGACGTCAGTATTGTCTCCGCACGCTCGGTGGCCACCGCGTTGCGTAACGGCGGGCACGAGATCCTGCCAATGGCCATCGACCGCCAAGGACTCTGGGCGAACGATATCGAGAGCCGCAGAGTCCTTGAGGGCAGCGGAGACCGGCCCGACCAGGCTCTGACGTTCACGGGTGAATACCGCATTGACCCCCGCCTATTGGACAATTCGTGCGATGTCGTCTTCCCATCCCTCCATGGGCCCTTTGGCGAGGACGGCGCAATTCAGGGCCTCTTCGAGATATTGGGCCTGCCCTACGTGGGTTCCGGCGTTGCGGCATCGGCCTTGTGCATGGACAAAGTTCGGACCAAAAGAATATTCGAAAACGATCGGCTGCCGACCGCTCCATGGGTAACGGTTACCAGCCACGCCTGGCGGGCCGATCCTGAAGCCCTCAGGCGCCGGGCCCTGGATCTTGGGCTTCCACTCTTCGTCAAGCCGTCACGCATGGGGTCATCCGTCGGCATCACCAAGGTCATCGACACAGAGAGTCTGGACGCCGCTGTCGAGACGGCGCTGCGATACGACACAACCGTCCTGATCGAACAGGGGATCGAAGCACGAGAGATTGAAGTGGCCGTTCTGGGCACGACAGAGCCACGCGCCTCCGTACCCGGCGAAATCGTGCCTGGTGACGTTTTCTATTCTTTCGAAGACAAATACCTCGACGCCCGTTGCCAACTGATCGCGCCGGCGCCCCTGGATACCGACACAACCGAACGGGTGCAAAGGCTCGCCGTCGAGGTCTTCCGGCTCCTGGGGTGTGAGGGCATGGCCCGAGTCGATCTCTTTCTCGAAAAATCAACTGGAAAAATCTGGGTCAACGAGGTCAACACCATCCCGGGGTTCACCTCGATCTCGATGTTTCCCAGACTGTGGTCTCTTTCCGGCCTTGACTCTCCGGGTCTCCTGGACGAACTCCTGCGTCTTGCGATCGAACGTCACAATAATCCACGCTAGGAGGGTGTAGGGCATTGACGACGGATGGATTTCGGAGGGTCGTGAAGTGCCATTTGAGGCGCATTCGAGACGCTGTACTCCCCGTACGGGCCGAGAATGCAACGAAAAAGGGCCTTCACGACACCCGAAAGGCTTAGGTGTTCAATGCCCTACACCCTCCTAGATCTGAAAGATCCATCGACAATCTTCCGGTTGACCTCAGGGCCGCCACAGCCTATATTTCGTCTTTGTGAAATCTTTCTCTAGAAAGATTTCACAGTTGAGAAATTGCTCTAATCCGAAGGGATCGCACTATGAAAAAAGTCACTCGAGAAGAAGCACTGGCCTACCACACCGGCAAACGCCACGGAAAGATCGAAGTCGTACCGACAAAGCCCTGTAATACGCAGCGCGATCTCTCGATGGCCTACACGCCAGGCGTCGCCGAGCCCTGCCTGGACATCGCAAAAGACCCCGAGTTGGCCTATGAGTACACCAACAAGGGAAATCTGGTCGCCGTCGTCTCCAACGGCACCGCCGTTTTAGGCCTCGGGAACATCGGCGCCCTGGCCGGCAAGCCGGTGATGGAAGGCAAGGGTGTCCTTTTTAAGCAGTTTGCGGATATCGACGTCTTCGATATCGAGGTCGACACCTTAGATCCCAAGGAGATCATCCGTTTCTGCCAGCTCCTCGAGCCGACACTGGGTGGCATCAACCTCGAGGACATCAAGGCGCCCGAGTGCTTCGAGATTGAAGAAGAACTCAAGAAAACCTGCGGTATTCCGGTCTTCCACGACGATCAGCACGGTACGGCCATCATCTCGGGAGCGGCACTGATCAACGCGGTCGAGGTCATCGGCAAGAAACTTGACGAGATCAAGGTAGTCTTCTCCGGCGCCGGGGCGGCGGGCATTGCATGCGCCACTTTCTATCTCTCCCTGGGCGTGAAATCCGAGAACCTCCTCCTGGTGGACTCCAAGGGCGTCATCTTCAAGGGTCGTACCGAGGGTATGAACCCCTACAAGGAGAAGTTTGCGGTCGAAACCGAAGCCCGCACCCTCTCAGACGCCATGGTCGGCGCCGATGTCTTCGCCGGAGTTTCGGTCGCCGGTCTTGTGACCCAGGAGATGGTCAAGACGATGGCGGACGACCCGATTATCTTCGCCATGGCCAACCCCGATCCGGAAATCATGCCGGAAGACGCCTTCGCCGCACGTTCCGACGTCATCATGGCGACGGGCCGCTCAGACTATCCCAACCAGGTCAACAACGTCCTTGGCTTCCCCTTCATCTTCCGCGGCGCCCTCGATGTTGCTGCGACCGGTATCAACGAAGAAATGAAACTGGCCGCAGCCCAGGCCCTGGCCGACCTGACCAAGGAAGATGTTCCCGATTCGGTCGTGCGCGCCTACGGCGGCAAACCCTTCAAGTTCGGACGGGAGTATCTGATTCCCAAGCCCTTCGACTACCGGGTCCTTTTGTGGGAGGCGCCGGCCGTTGCCGAGGCCGCCATCCGGACCGGGGTTGCCCG
>JAOZPW010000089.1:5249-12962 GCA_029932545.1 Thermoanaerobaculales bacterium
TTTTGTGGGAGGCGCCGGCCGTTGCCGAGGCCGCCATCCGGACCGGGGTTGCCCGTAAACCGTATTCGTCAAAAGACGATTACGTCAGAGAATTGGAAAACCGGCTCTCCAGAACCCGCGAGGTGATGCACGGGGTCTTCGACCAGGCTCGTTTGGACCCCAAAGGCATCGTCTTTCCCGAAGGCGAACAGGACACGATCATTCGGGCCGCCAAGATGTTGGTCGACGAAAAGATCTGCAAGCCGATCCTCCTGGGCAACGCCGAGGTCATCAGCGACCTCCTGGCCGAACATGAAATCGACGCAACCGACATCACGGTGGTTGACCCCTCTCAGGATGATCGACGCCAAACCTATGTCGAGGCCTACCACAAAATGCGGTGGCGGCGCGGTGCGACGGCTGTCAATGCCGCCAAACGACTTCGTGACCCGGTGTATTTCGGCAACATGATGGTGCAACAGGGTGATGCCGACGGTCTGATTGCCGGCGTATCCCATTCATATCCCGACACCATCCGTCCGGCTCTTCGGATTCACCAGACGATGAGTAACGTCAGCAAGGTGGCCGGCGTTTTCCTGCTGTTGTTCGAGGACCGTATGCTCTTCATCGCCGACACGACCGTCAACCCCGATCCCAGCGCCGAAGAATTGGCGGAGATCGCCTGGCTGACCGCCCGTGTGGCCAACACCTACTTCGATGTCGACCCTCGCGTCGCCATGCTGTCCTATTCCAATTTCGGCTCCAACGAAGATGCCGCATGCCTCAAGGTCCGCAAGGCGGTGGAGATCGCCAAGGAGCGTTGGCCCGACCTCAAGATTGAGGGGGAGATGCACGCCGACACCGCCGTTGAGCCGGTGATTGCCGAGCAGACTTTCCCGTGGTCCACCATCCAGGGTGATGCCAATATTCTGATCTGCCCGACCCTGGCCGCGGCCAACATTGCCTACAAATTGTTGTGGCGCCTGGGCAAGGTCGAGGCGATCGGCCCAATCCTGAGCGGCATCGGCGCCCCGGTTCACATCCTCCAACGAGGCATGGAAGTCAATGAAATTGTCAACATGACGGCACTGTGCGTCTGCAAAGCTCAACGAACCAATGGGAAAACGACCGCTTGATGTGATCACCGGTCCACGGTAGGATTGCGCGGCAATATATTGAGGAGGCGATGATGAAGAAAATTTTGGTTTTTTCGGCCCTGTTGGTTCTGTGTTCTGGCATGGTGGTAGCCGAAGATGCGACAGGCGGCCTGCGTTTCTCGATTACGGTCACCGAATTCGAGAACAAGGCCGGCTGGTACGGCCACTTCGATATCGGTAACGCATGGGGCACGGTCTTGACCGACATGCTCAACCAGAGCGGCCACTTCATCGTCCTCGGCGAAGGCGATATGCGCAACGCCGCCATGGACGAACAGGACCTCTCGGCTTCCGGACGGACCGCAGGCGGCAAGAAGGCCGCTGTGACGGGTCAAATGACTCCGGCACAGCTCCTGGTCAAGGGTGCCATCACCCACGTCCAGGACGGCACCAAGAAGGGCAGCGGCGGCATTCGGTTCAAGGGCCTCAGGCTCGGCGGCAAGGGCGGCAAGGGTGAGATCAACGCTACGATCTATATCGTCGATGCCTCGACCGGCCAGGTGGTCGCATCCAAGAGCGTTGTCGGCGAAAGCAAGCAGAAGGGCATGAACGTCGGCTACAACACCGGTTCGTGGGGTGCAGCCTTCGGCGGAGAAAGCAATGACAACGTCGGCTTGGCTATTCAGGCGGCCTGTGATGAAGCCGTCCAATTCTTGATCAAACAATTGCCGAACTTCCAGTGGACAGGATCGGTGGTCATGAACAAGAGCGGCACGATCTATGTCAACCGGGGAGAGCGCGAAGGTGTCGGCGTGGGACAACGATTCATCGTCGGCGACGTCGAGGTTATCCGGGATCCCGACACCGGTGAAATCTTGGATGAGGACATGACGACGATCGCCACCCTCGAAGTCACCAAGGTCAAAGAGAAACTCTCATACTGCAACGTCGTCTCCGGTGACGCCGCTTCGGTTGCAAAGGGCATGACCGTTCATATCCCGTAAGATTCGGCCGAAAGCAAGACCTCTCAACGGCGCCCTGATGGGCGCCGTTTTTCGGCACCTGTATACTCCTCGCAGGCCGTCGCGGTGCAGGCGGGTGGAGACGACAGATGCTGCGCATTGCAAAATTCTTGATTTTCATAGGAATCTTTCTGGCATCCGCGGTAATTACGGCTGCCCAGGGCCCTGACCTCCGAAAGATTGAGAGCCCGCTCCAGGAAGAATTCGACTTCAGAATCGGCCAGATCCTCGGCCTCAACCTTCATATCGACGGCATCAAATGGACAGTCCTGAAAGCAGACGCCGGCGACATGACCAGATGGACCGCCGGCAAAACGACCAAGACATCGTTCACCAATGAGTTGGAGAACCTGACTGATACACCACTGATACTGTCGATCATTCTCCTCTTAGAAGACGATCGCGGCCGACAGCTCGAGAGGGTCGAACTCAAGAGAATCAAAGTGGGCCCCGGCCGGTACACTCAGGCCATTCAGAAAATCAAGATTGACGGCGGCAATCTCGCCGACACTGCCAAGGTCTATATCTTCGCCGAGGTGGAGTAGAGGGCTTTCAGCTGAGCCTCTTGCAAAAAGGCACCAGAGGAGCAGCCACAAAAATGCACGAAAAAGCACAAAAAAGGAAACAAGAAGAATTTAACTTATTTCTTTATAAAGAAATATGGCCAACCGTTTTGCCTTAAATGTGTTTCTCTTCGTGCCTTTTTGTGCCTTTTTGTGGCTATTTTTCCCTCTTTGTGGCGTCATCGTTGAGTTTTGCAAGCGCCTGAGCTGTTAAAAGGCGAACGGGCGGCGGATCAAGGCCAGGAATTCCTCTCTCACCTCATGATCGGCGAAGCAGCCGCGGAGAGCCGAGGTCGTCGTCGAAGCGCCGGGTTTTTTGACACCACGCATCTCGACGCACAAATGACGCGCCTCGATGACCACCATCACGCCCAACGGTTTCAGCTGCGTCCATAGGTATCCGGCAACCTGTTCAGTCAGGCGCTCCTGCAGTTGTGGGCGCTTGGCATAGAACTCGAGAATTCGGGGCAGCTTGGAGAGGCCGACGATGGTTTCCTTCGGAATATAGGCGATGTGGGCATGCCCGTAAAACGGGACGAAGTGATGGGCACACATTGAGTAGAAAGGTATTTCCCGCTCGATCACCATGTGGTCGTAGCCTTCGTCATTGGGAAAGGTCGTCACTTTGGGTTCCGACCCCTCGAACAGCCCGTGGAACATCTCCAGGTACATCTTGGCGACCCGCTCGGGCGTGCCCTCATAATTGGGATCATCAAGGTCCATGTGCAGTTCTCGCATCACCTCGGCCATGTGACCTGCTACACGGTCGATGATCTCCCCCTCGCGCTCACGTGGAATACCATCATTCGAATGATCGGTGAGTATCTGATCTTCGTTTTGCTCGTGCATCAGGCTCCTCCATTTCTGAACTTGATAATGACTCCCGAGTGGAGCCTATTCCCCAACCCACCAAATGGCAACCCCTTCCCACGAGGTCTCAGACCACAGCCATCATCTGCTACCATCCAGCGCTGAGGACGTGAACATGACCGAGATCCTGATCACAGGCAACCAGGGCCAACTTGGGAGAGCCGTCGAACGGCTGGCCGCAAAACGAGGACTGAGTGTTTCCGGGTCGGACCTCGACAGCCTGGATATCACAAACGCTTTCCAGGTTGAGCAATGGATTGCAACACATCAACCTCGAACGGTGATCAACTGCGCCGCATTCACCGCCGTCGACGACTGCGAGACCAAAGAAGACGAGGCCGAGTCCATCAACGGTACCGCTGTTGGTTACCTGGCTGAAGCCTGCCACGGCTGTGGCGCCCGACTGATCCACGTTTCGACCGACTACGTCTTCGACGGAACCAAGACGACACCGTATGTTGAGTCCGACCCGACCGAACCGACATCCGCCTACGGAAGGACGAAACTGGCCGGTGAACGGTTGGCGGCATCGGTCCCCGACCACGTGATTGTGCGGACCGCGTGGCTCTACGGCCTGGGTGGCCGCAATTTCGTCGAAGCCATCCGTCGCCAGATTGACGGCGGCGCCAAAGAACTGAAGGTTGTCGCCGACCAGCACGGATGCCCGACCTTCTGTGACGATCTGGCAACCGCGTTGCTCGATCTGGCCAAGGTCGAAGCGCACGGAATCATTCACGCCGTCAACTCGGGCGATACGACATGGCACGGCTTCGCCTCTGAAGTGGCCCGTATCCTGGGTTCGTCCATCCCCATCGAGGCCGTAACAACCCAGGCATTCCTACGCCCGGCGCCCCGGCCCGCCTACTCGGTCCTGGACACCACGAGGCTCCAGACCCTCCGTGGGCGCCCCATGCCGACCTGGCAGGATGCTCTGGCCAGGTATCTCCAATCATGAAGCGCTGGCTGATCACCGGCGCCGACGGCTTCGTCGCCGCCCACCTGCTGCCCCATCTCCTGGAGCAGGAAACCGATGCTCAGATCTTCGGCATGGTGTGGTGTGATGCTCCTCAAACCTCGTGGCCCCAACCCCATCCCAACCTCCAGATCCTTCCCGGAGAATTGACCGACGCTCGGAGTATCGCCCAGGTTGTCGATCAGGCACGGCCCGAAATCATCCTGCACCTGGCCGCGGCATCCTCGGTGGCGAAGTCTTGGCTGGATCCCGAGCCTGCCTACCACGCCAATATTCTGGGGCAACTCCATCTCCTGGAAGCCGCAAGGTCAATGAAGACAATGCCGACCGTCGTCATCGCCTCGTCGGCCGAAATCTACGGTCGCGACGGCCACGACGGCAAACCGATCTCCGAGGAGGCGCCACTGCGGCCGCTCTCGCCCTATGCGGTCACCAAAGCAGTCCAGGATCTCCAGGGCGGCCAGTACTCCGCTGCCCACGGCCTCCCAACTGTTCGCTTGAGACTCTTCAACCACACCGGCCCCGGCCGCCCACCACAATTTGTCGCCTCGAGCTTTGCCAAACAACTGGCCGAAATCGAACGGGGTCTGCGCGAGCCGGTGATCCACGCCGGCAACCTCAACGTCGCCCGGGACTTCACCGATGTCCGGGACATCGCCAAAGCCTGGCGCCTGGCGGCCCTGAAAGGGTGCCCGGGGGAGGCCTACAACGTCTGCTCGGGCCGCCCGACACCGATACGCAGAATCCTGGACATTCTCCTCGAGAAGACGACCGTCGAAGTGGGAATTCAAACCGACCCCACCCTCTTGCGTACGGGAGAAATCGAAAGCCTGTATGGCGACCGCACCCTGTTCTCCCAAACCACCGGGTGGCAACCTGAGATACCGCTCGAACAAACACTCGGCGACCTGCTCCAGTGGTGGCGAGAGGCTGTGGACGCGGAATCAATGAGCGGCGTTGCACCTTAACCCCGAGCCCGAGCCCGTTACCGTTATCGTTCCCGCCGAGGCTTGTCACGGCCCTTCAATGCTGGACCAAAACACGGACACCGAAGCCTTCCGGGTCGAGCATCCACGGATAATGCTGCGTGAGATCGGCCCCACCCAAGAATAGTCGGGAACGGGCACGCGAACGGGCTCGGGCTCGGGCTCGGGCTCGGGCTCGGGCTCGGGAATACCTCACGGTATGCGATTACCGGCATAATCTCAGACTGACAGAATTGTAGAACGTCGATTTGGTATTTGCCCCGATTTTTCGAAGATACCGACCGATCGGCGCCCAATATCCCCCTCATCTCTTGAGATCACGCCCTCTTCGTGGCATTGTAGCGGTGGAGGATCGACCATGGACCAAATGCGCCGCAATCTGATCGCTCAGTGGGCCTTCGACACCCGTTCAATTCTCGGCCGTTTTCATCTCTGGCTGGAGGATGTCGAAGAGCACTGGCTCAATGGACAACCGGACAAAGAACACGCATTCACAGGCGATTCACTGGAACGCGGATTCATCGTAGCCAACGCTGTGACCGCACTGGGAACCCGGCTGTTCGGCCGCTTCGGTGAAGGCGCGGGACAAGACAAGGCGACGGTCAACCGTGTCAAGAAGGATGCCGACGCGGTCTCGGCCTACGCACTGTCTGAAGCCCTGTGGTATCTGACCCGCTCGCTTCCGGAGAACCACGCCGTAATGATCTCCCTCGGCGAGGGATTGATGCCCAAGGCCGGCGAAACCCCGGAGATGGGCTCCAACCCGCAGTTGGGCTTTGGGCGCGTCTACGCGCGGCCGGAAGTTGCTCGGTTTCTCGACCATGCGGTTCACCGCCTGCTTAACGACGCCACCTACGAATGGCCGGAGTTCTGGGCCGAGATCAACCACACGGGCATCACCGTCTGGGGTGCCGCGGTCGATACGCTGGAGAACACTTCCCGTTTTGCCAAGGGCTCTCCAAACGGTCCCATGGCGGTCTTCCATCTCTTCGACCAGCCGCTCAAGGTCGCCCGCCCCTTCGAGGGCTACATGGGCAACCTCATTCTGCCCCGTGAGGTCGTCGAGGCCGCCGCAGACAGGTCGGTCCTGATTGACTTCTTGACGCCTCGCCACTTGGTCATGGAATCCCTGCTGGCAACCTACCCCGGCCTGGTACCCGCGAATGTCCATGTCTGGACCCTGGGCGGACCGTCACGGGAAAAACGGATCGGACCGCTGTGGCAGCAGTGGCGTGAACTTGGCGCCCACCTGGTCGAAGACGGTTGGCCCATGCCGGGGACCGGCATCGGGGCCTTCACCGAAAGCGGCACCTACGCACCCGTTTACTGTATCGGCCCGTACGAGGGTGAGGACGGTCAGGCCCACGTCTTTCTGTGCGACGGTTATGCGGCCTCTGCTGAAGCGATGCAAGGGGCCAGTCTGGATCAAATCGTCGATTCCCAGACCTCGATGTGTATGTTCTCTTCCCACTTCACGATCCCTTACGACAAGGAACAGTTCCTGATGCGCCTCGACCCGGAAGCGGTGGATTTTGGCGCCGGACTGAGCGCTCTCTTCGAGAAGGATCTCGACGAGGAAACGATCGAGCTCTACAGGGACAACATCCGAGACGCCGCCGATGCCTGTATGCCGGTCGGCAGGCGGGTAGCAACCGCCGACGATTTTTTTCCAACCAAAACGTGGCGAATCCTCAGCCTGGCTTCCGGAATGTTGGCCGATCCCTATACCGGTATCGAAGGTGTAGAAGAGGTAGACGAGGGTGTCTATCGGGTCACAACCAGGGCCGCAACCCGCCTGGGCCAACTCGACGTCACCCTGATTCTCCGGCTGGCAGATCCGATGGATGAGATGAAGATGGTTTTCTCGCCCCTCCTCGACCGTTTCTACGCCGGGCAAGACTACCGCACTCGGGCGGTCAAGGTCTCCGATTCCGGCCGCATCCGCAACGAGCTCCAGACCCTTGTTTCGGAGGCCATCGAGTACCTCGAGAACGACCGCCTCCGGGTCAATTTCGAGGCAATCGACGACGCCGTGATGGCTGCGGACAAGAAGGCGCTGATTCAGGAGATCCTGCGATGGTACAAAAAGAGCCACCCAATCTGGTTCCGGTGGTTGGAGATATAGACCTGCGAAGCGGGATCGCTTCGCAGGGGCTATCAGCTGTCAGCTGTCAGCTGTCAGCTGTCAGCTGTCAGCTCTCAGCTTGGTGGGCCTTGGCCCAC
>JAOZPW010000090.1:0-10270 GCA_029932545.1 Thermoanaerobaculales bacterium
ATTAAAACATTATGACACATAGAGAAGAATCGCGAGGAGATTTGCATGCAAGGTAGTAAACTTTATGTGGGGAATCTGAAGTATTCTGTCACTAATGAACAACTTGAAGAACTATTCAAGGATTTTGGCGAAGTAAAGAATGTCAACATTATCCCTAACAAGGGTTTTGGATTCGTTGAAATGGGAAGCCCTGAAGAAGCCGAAAAAGTCAAAGAAGACTTTGACGGCAAAGAATATGAAGGTCGCACTCTGAGAATCGATGAGGCCCGTCCGCCAAAACCACGATACTCAAGATGGTGAAACCGTTCTTCAATGCGAAGAGTCCTTGCATAACAACCTCCATCAAGCCACGATTGACAAAACGACGGTATCTCCCCCGCACCAAGAAAAAAAGAGCATGAACATGCGTCAAAACAAACCCTATTTCTTTTTAGTTTGGAATCTCATTCTCATTATTGTAGAATCAGCAGGGATGAGTGACACGATCCCGGCATCAATTGCAGAGGCATTAACGAGATGGGCACTGATTGTCCACCTCGGGTTGGCCGTCACTCTCCTGGCGGTTTTTTTCGCTCTTTGGCTCGGGTCGAAGCGTGAGGTGATCTTGACCTGGGTGCTGGCGTGGTCGGCCAACCTGCTGGCATTGGCTGCCCTGATCGGCGATTCCTTCCTGGTCTCAGACCGCAACTGGATGCTGCTGTATTGCCCTGCGAAAATGCTCTTCGCGCTGTTGTTGGTTCGCGGCCTCATGATGTTCAAGAGGGATCGATTGGCGATGTTCCACCTGTCCCGGAATTGGGCCTTCATCGCCAGTCTGGTGTTCTGCTTCGTAATGACGATACTGCCGACGGGAGAACGCCTGGGCATCAATCTCATGGTTGCCGGGTCGGTCCTCGCGTTTGGGGCATTGGTCTCAGGCCTCCGGCTGACAGGGAGCGATGCTTGGTTCCTGGTTGGGGCTACCGTGCTGTCCGGCTTCATCTCTTTTCACCATGGACTCCGACTGACACAGGCGAGTGAAGATACGGCAGGCGTTCTAATCGCCAGTTCACTCTGGTTCATCGATGTCTTCGGAGAATTTTTGATCGGCCTGTGCTGCCTCCTGGCGCTGGGCCAACGCGCGTTGGATGAAATGACTCGAGTCAACGAGACGCTGGAGTCCACCCAGAAAACCCTTCGTTCCCTGGTCGATGCCGATCCTCTGACGGGTCTTTTCAACCGCCGAAGACTGCGCACCTTCCTCGACTCGACCAAGGACACTGGCGGAAGTCTGGTGTACCTCGACGTCGATGATTTCAAGGGCATCAACGACCGCTGGGGCCACCTGACCGGCGACCGATGCCTGCGCCGGATAGCCGAGGCACTGAGAGAGGTTTTTCGGGCCGAAGATGGTCTTTTCAGGGTAGGCGGCGATGAATTTCTGGTTGTCATCCCAACAATGAAACCGGGTGCTGTCGGGGAAAGAATTCGGCTGCTTCGTCAGCAACTTGCTCCCTCCGGAATGGACGTCATACCCATTTCGATCGCGGCAGGTATTGTCGAACTCCACCCAAATCTCCCGATGGAAGAGTCACTGGCCCTGGCGGACACCGCAATGTACAGTGACAAGACGAATACGAAACTGGGGAGGTAGGTATGGATTACCGGTTTTTGGGGAACTCAGGATTGCAGGTCTCTGCCCTGTCATTTGGCGCCTGGGTGACCTTCGGATCCCAGATGGATCAGGACCTGGCGGAACAGTGCATGCACGCTGCCTACGAGGCCGGCGTCAATTTCTTTGACAACGCCGAGGTCTACGCCGGTGGGGTTGCCGAGGAGATCATGGGGCAGATCCTCACACGGTCAGGGTGGCACCGATCCGACTTCGTCGTTTCCACCAAAATCTTCTGGGGCGGCGAGGGTCCCAACCGACGAGGACTGTCTCGAAAGCACATTTTGGAGGGCGCCGACGCGGCACTGACCCGCCTCCAGCAGGACTATGTCGACCTGATTTTCTGCCACCGCCACGATCTTCACACTCCGATCGAGGAAACGGTCCGTGCCATGGACCATCTAATCCGAACCGGCAAGGCGCTCTACTGGGGGACCTCCGAGTGGCCTGCCGACCGAATCCTCGAGGCGTGGCACATCGCCCGCAGGGAGCATTTGACCCCGCCGTTGATGGAACAACCCCAGTACAACATGCTGCACCGAGACCGCGTCGAACACGAGTACGCCCCCTTGTATGACGACATCGGTCTTGGAACAACGATCTGGAGCCCCCTGGCCTCAGGCCTTCTGACCGGCAAGTACAACGACAGCATCCCGGAAAATACCCGAGGAACCGTGGCCGGATACGAGTGGTTGAGGGAACGATTCGAAGGAGAAGAGGCGCTTGCTCAATTGAAAGCCGTTCGGGCGCTTGCGCCGATCGCCGAAGAACTCGGGTGCACTCAAGCCCAACTGGCCCTGGCCTGGTGCCTGAAAAACCCCAACGTCAGCACCGTCATCACCGGTGCCTCCCGGCCGGAACAGGTCGTCGAGAACATGAAGGCGCTGGATATTGTCGATCAGATGAATCAGACCGTCATGGATCGGATCGAAGGCATTTTGGAAAATCGACCCGAGCCGGAGAAGGACTGGCGCTAGCCTTTATCCCTCTTCCCATCTTCGTCGTAGCCGTAGTGATAATAGGAGTAATAGTAGGTCGAGTAGTAGTGGTCTCGTTCAATGTCGACGTTATTCAACAACACGCCTGCAACCCGAACTCCACTCCTCTTCAGCGTCCGCATCGCATCGGCGACAACTTGCCGGCGTGGACCGCCGTACTTGACGACCGCCAGAACCATGTCGACCAATTGCGCCGCCACAACCGGATCGGTGACCGACGCCGTCGGCGGTGAGTCGAGGATGACCCAATCGTAATTCTCCCTGGCAGTGGCCAGCAGATCCTTGAAACTCTTCTTCCCAAAGAGTTCCGGCGGGTTGGATGGCAACGGCCCCGAGGTCACCATGTCCAGATTGGGAACGTCGGCCAGGCCGTGAATCACATCCTTCAACTGGCTCTCGCCCAGTACCAGGCTGGTCAATCCCCTCATGTTCTTGACCTTCATCATGTGGTGGAGACGCGGCTTCCGAAGGTCACCGTCGATCAAGAGAACCCGAGCCCCTCCAGCCGCCAACACCTTGGCGAGGTTAAAAGAAGCGGTTGTCTTGCCTTCGGACGGCACCGACGACGTCACCAACAGAATCTGGCACCCCTCGTCTCGTGCCGCCAACATCAGGGCCGTGCGCAAAGTCTGGAATGCCTCCCTCAACGCTCGGCTATTGTCATCGGTCAGCTTGGGCAAGGCCGCCAACACCTCGAGACCCAGATATCGCTCGACCTGGTCCGGAGTGCGCAGGGTGTGGTCCAGAAAATCCAGCCCCAACACCAGACCGATGCCGAGAAACAGCCCCAACACACCTCCGAGGGCCACGGCCCGCCTCAGATTGGGGCTGAACGGCCCAGAAGGCGGCGTTGCTTTCTCGATCACCCGAATGTTGTTCATCCAGGCAGTCGCAGAGAGGTCAGCTTCATTCGACCGGGCCAACATGTCATCGAGGAATCGCCTGTTCTGGAGGTACGTTTCCTCGAGGCGGTCATACTCCAGGCTGGTCTTGGACAGTTCGATCGTCTGATTCCTCAGGCCCTGGATATTCTCGAAGAGCGACTGTTCCCTCCGCTTGACCATGTCGAATCGGGTCTCCATCCCCAACCGCAGGGTCTGGATCTGGCGTTCGATTGCCTGGTCGATGCCCTCGAGGCGAACCCGGAGTTCCTTGATCGCCGGGTGGCCTTCCTTGTAGGTCCCCAGTTTATCCAGCAACTCCACCTCTACCTCACCCCGGCGCTGCATCAGATTGGAGATCGTCGCATCCTCCAGGACCTCGGGAAAGGCCACCTCGGATACGTGTCGTGCCCTCAGCTGATTGAGGGCATTCAGTTTTGTCTCGACATCGATCCGCTCAGCCTTGGCCTGGGCGTATTCCTTCGTCAGAAGGTCAACCTGTTCGGTGATGACGCTTTTCTGTTCGTCGGCAAATCCAAGACTGTCATGCCCCTCTTGAAAGGACATCAGTTTCCGCTGGCCAGCCTCGACCTGCAAACGAAGAGGATCCAACCGGGACTGGATAACCTTGTAGATCTTGCGGGTCTTGTCGATTCCGTCCTCAATGTTGGCGGCGATGTACTGCTCCACGTATACGTTGAGCCACTCGGCCACCCGATCGGGGTTCCGCCCAATCATCGACAGTTCAATGACGTTGCTCTCAGCAACCGGTTTGACCGTCAAGCCTCCAAGAACAATCCCGGGACCCGGTTTCCTTCCTTCAAACTCAGGAAGCGACGCCAACCCAAGCTGATCCACCACCCGTTTGGCCAACCGGTCGGTTTCCAATACCTGCACCTGGTCGGAAATGTACCTGTCCAACTGCCAATAACTGACGAAGGCATCAAACTGGTTGTTGTTGATCGAAGACGTCGGTTCGACGATCAACTTGGTGGCGGCCCTATAGAGTTTGGGCCGAGTCACCGACCATGCCGTGGTCAACACCACAGTCGAAAGGAGAACCGCCAGCACCAGCCAACGGCGCGACCACAGAAGTCTTGCGTATTCCATGACGTCGATCTCGTGCCCCTGGTCGTCAACCCATCCGCCCATGGCGGGGCCGCCGGGCGGCATCGCACCCTGATCCGCCGGCATCCAACGGTCCATATCAATATCCCTGTGACGCATCAACCCTCCGCGCCAGTGATTATCACCGGATGTACGATTCAAGGTCAAGGAGAAGTGGGTTAGAATGCATTCGGCCTACTCCCGTAGGCTAATTTTTCCGACGATGGGAAACGGACTGATGACAACTGAATACAAGATCAAGGACATTGCCCTGGCCGCATGGGGCCGACGTGAAATCGAAATCGCCGAGCAGGAGATGCCCGGCCTTATGGCGACCCGGGCCAAGTACGGTCCGAGCAAACCTTTTGCCGGCGCCAGGATCACAGGCAGCTTGCACATGACCATTCAGACCGCGGTCTTGATCGAAACCCTCGTCGATCTGGGCGCCGACGTCCGGTGGGCCTCGTGCAATATCTTTTCGACCCAGGACCATGCCGCAGCGGCAATCGCCGAGCAAGGTATCCCGGTCTTCGCCTGGAAGGGTGAGAGTCTCGAAGAATACTGGTGGTGCACACAAAAGGCACTGACATGGCCTGACGGAAGCGGTCCAAACCTTATCGTTGACGACGGCGGCGATGCAACCCTGATGATCCACCGGGGTCATGCGGCGGAAGACAACCCTGAGCTGTTGAACGAACCGACGGACAACGAGGAGTTGCAGATCGTCAACCGACTCCTGGCCGAAGGCCTCAAGGATGACGCCTCCCGCTGGCATCGAATAGTCGAACAGTGGCGAGGCGTGTCGGAAGAGACCACCACCGGAGTCCATCGCCTCTACAAGATGTATGACAAGGGCGAGCTGCTGGTACCAGCGATCAACGTCAACGACTCGGTGACCAAGTCGAAATTCGACAACGTCTACGGCTGTCGCGAAAGCCTGGTTGACGGCATCAAGAGGGCAACCGACGTTATGATTTCCGGCAAAATCGCTATGATCTGCGGCTACGGTGACGTCGGCAAGGGCTCGTCCGACAGCCTGGCCGGGCAGCGTGCCCAAATCTGGGTCTCAGAGATCGACCCCATCTGTGCCCTCCAGGCCTGTATGGCAGGGTTCAAGGTCACCACCGTCGAAGACGCACTGCCCCACGCCGACATCTACGTCACGACGACTGGCAATTTCAACGTCCTCACCGCCGAGCACATGAGCCAAATGAAGGACCAGGCGATTGTCTGCAATATCGGTCACTTCGACAACGAGATCCAGGTCGCCGCACTTGAAGCATGGCCGGGCGTCGTCAAGACGACGATCAAGCCGCAGGTGGACAAGTACACCTTCCCCGACGGGCACTCAATCTACCTGCTGGCCGAAGGGCGTCTGGTCAATCTGGGCTGCGCCACCGGCCACCCCAGTTTCGTCATGTCCAACTCGTTCACAAACCAGGTTCTGGCCCAGATTGATCTCTGGAAGAACGAGCACAAAATCGGTGTAACAACCCTGCCGAAGCACCTGGATGAAGAGGTCGCACGCCTTCACCTGGACAAACTCGGCGCCAAACTGACCACCTTGACCCAGGAGCAGGCCGATTATATCGACGTGCCGATTGAGGGACCGTATAAGACCGAGTGGTATAGGTATTAGGAGCTGTCAGCGACCAACATTCGGGAAAACCAAGGCCCGCCCTGAACGGGCGGGCTCGGTTCAATGGTCAGATTCCCCGGTCGCTTTTTATGGTCCGACGCTGTCCCAGGCTGTCAAACCACCAGTCTCGAAGCCGTCGCTGAAGATCAGGCCACGGGTGTAGACCTGAGTCGCCAGGATGTCGGTATCGCTCCGCGAGCCGCCACTCGTGACACCTCGCATCGATCCGACAAGAACCACCTTGCCGACAGTATCGATGGTGACACCGGCTCCTGGAATGAGAACCGAAGAAAATACAGTCGACATCTGCTCGCCATCGGGCTCGAAACTGTAGAAATCATAACCGCCACCCGAGAACACCGTATCGGCGTTCCCGCTCAAATCAGTCACAAGCAGGATGCCCCCGCCCTGATTCGAGTCCAGAGGATCTCCAATGCTTGCGGAATAGACAATCCGATCGTTGTCGATGGCGACACCTGACAGGGCTGTAGACGCATCGGTCCAGGGCTGCCCCGGATACGTCGGATCCAGGTAGAGCCAGCCCATGGCGCCCAGAAGTCCGTCACCAAAACTGATGTCAATGTCACCATCACTCCCAACTTTCAAGGCACCGATTTTCCAGTCGGAACTATTGGGAGTGAGTTTCGCACCGATGACGAAACCACTGCTCAGGGCGGCAACATCAACGCCCCGCGAGGCTTGTGAAGGTTCCGTAGTTGGTTCATAGGCGAATGTTGCCCTACCGTCCACGCTGAAATCCGTGTCCAACGAACCGTCGGTAGAGCTGATGCGGCAAGCCGACACAAGACTACCCGACGAAGAATGCGAGGTGCCAACCAGCACAATATTCCCGGTGCTGTCTACCGTGACCGCGTTGGCGCTATCGAAATAGCTGCTGCCGCTGAGGTCGAAACCGACACTCGCCCTGCCATCGGAAGAAAAGGAGTCGTCGAGCACCAGCCCCCCCTGGGCGTTCGGTTTGTAGACTCCAATGATGTAATCCCAGTCCGCTCCGTTGTATTGTCCCTGGCCGACGGCGACGACCCGGTCACCGGAGATGACCATGATATCGGTCATCTGGTCCAGGCGGTCATCGCTCGCCCCGGAGATGACGCCGAGGTCGAAGGCCCAGACCTTGCCAATGTCAGTGGCCCCGGAGGATGTCAGCCGCCGGATCCAGCCGTCCCTGTTGGTGAAAGCTCCCTGGGTGAATTCGTAGGTCCACCCGAGGATCGGGCGATCCGAAGAATCGACAGCGATCGTGAGGGTACACTCGGGTGTCATCTCCTGGCTTGATTCCATCCAGATACTCAAGAAACCGAATGAAAGATCCGGAGAACCATCAGGCATCAACCGTATGACGGCCGGCCAGTACACGAATTCGGCCCCTGAGTCGTCCGTAATGTAAAAGGCCAGAAGAATTCTGCCCTGGGAATCAATAGCGGCGTCGGTGACCGTCTGGCTGTAGGGCTCGCGGTCATAGCGGTAGTGGCCGGAGTCCGGTCCGAAGGATGTGTCGATCCCAGTGTTGTCCGCAAGCACGAGGCTTGGGGTCAGTCCGAAGGTCAATGCAGCGATGACGATTCCGATTTGAAGTTTCACGATTGGATCCTCCTAGATCATGGAAGGGGTAAGCCCCTTTCTATCGGTATAAACGACAAGAGGTGAAAAATCCGGCCACGGCAATCTTGGGGAGGGGCTCATGCCTCCAGCTTTCGGCTGCGCTATCATCCCCAACAATGACTGCAATTCTTGGTATTTCAGCGTTCTATCACGATTCGGCGGCAGCGTTGGTCGTCGACGGCGAGATCGTCGCAGCGGCCCAGGAAGAGCGCTTCACCCGCGTCAAGCACGACCACGGCTTCCCACAACACGCCATCGATTATTGCCTCGCCGAGGCAGGTTTGAGTTCCGAACAGTTGGACTTTGTCGGTTTCTACGACAAGCCGTTTATGAAATTCGAGCGCCTGCTGGAAACCTATCTGGCGTTCTCCCCGGTTGGCTTCCGTTCTTTTCTCAAGGCCATGCCTCTGTGGATGCGCCAGAAGCTCCACCTGCCCCGGGAGATCCGCAACGGCCTGGGCGGCGCCTACTCCAAGAAGATCGTTTTCTGCGAACACCACGAGAGTCACGCTGCCTCGGCCTTCTTCCCGTCGCCGTTCGAGGAAGCGGCCGTCATCACGTTCGACGGTGTCGGCGAGTGGGCGACGATCAGTTACGGCAGCGGAAAGGGAAACCGTGTCGAACTGACCCACGAACTGCAGTTCCCCCACTCCCTGGGGCTTTTGTACTCCGCACTGACCTACTTCTGTGGGTTCAGGGTCAACTCCGGCGAATACAAACTGATGGGCCTGGCGCCCTACGGCGAACCTCGATACGCCGATCTGATGCTCGAAAAACTGATAGACCTCAAGGACGACGGGTCGTTTCGTCTGGACATGAAGTTCTTCAACTACTGCCAGGGCCTGACAATGACATCTCCGGCGTTCGACGATCTCTTCGGCGGTCCACCCCGCGCCCCGGAAAGCGATCTCGGGCAGCGCGAGATGGATCTGGCGGCCTCGATCCAGGAGGTCACCGAAGAAGTGATGCTGCGCGTCGCCCGGCACGTCCACCACGAAACCGGTCTGAGCAACCTCTGCCTTGCCGGCGGGGTCGCCCTCAACTGTGTCGGAAACGGGCGGATCCTTCGTGAGGGACCATTCGAGAACGTCTGGATTCAGCCCGCAGCGGGTGATGCGGGCGGCGCGTTGGGAACCGCCCTCTTCATCTGGCACCAATTGCTCGACAACAAGAGAACGGTCCAAGAACCCGATGCCCAGCGGGGCTCCCTGCTCGGTCCCAAATTCGACGACGACACCATTCGGTCCTTCCTCGACACAAATGGAACAATCTACAAGCACTTCGACGACTCCGAGGCCCTTTGCAACCAGGTGGCCGAACTGATTGATACGGAAAACGTCGTCGGCCTGATGCAGGGCCGAATGGAGTTCGGTCCTCGCGCACTGGGCTGCCGTTCGATCATCGGGGATGCCCGCAGCCCCAAGATGCAGACCGTGATGAACCTCAAGATCAAGTTTCGGGAGAGCTTCCGGCCCTTTGCACCGATCGTCCTGCGAGAGAGGGTCCACGATTATTTCGAGATGCGGGAGGGCGAAGACAGTCCCTACATGCTTCTCGTTGCGCCTGTCCAAGAGGACAAACGCCTGCCCGTCGACGATGCCAAGGAGGGATTGGCCAAGCTGACCACGCTCCGTTCCGAGGTGCCGGCCATTACCCACGTCGATTTCTCGGCCAGGGTTCAGACGGTCGATGCCGAAAGATACGGTCGTCTGTACGACATCATGAAGGCCTTCGAGGCAAGGACCGATTGCCCGGTCTTGATCAACACCTCGTTCAACGTGCGGGGGGAACCGATCGTCTGCACACCTGAAGATGCCTACCACTGCTTCATGAACACCGACATGGACGTACTGGTGATGGAGAACTTCGTACTTCTCAAATCAGAGCAACCCGACGCCCCAACCCACGAGCGAGAGCAGTACCTCTCGCAGTTTGCGTTGGACTAGGTGATGAGCTCTCAGCTCTCAGCTCTCAGCTCTCAGTTCGCTCACGGCCAAAGCGCTCGCAGGAGCCCGAGAAAGACAGATTTAACGCAAAGACGCAAAGACGCAAAGACGCAAAGTCTGGGCTGGTCGGTTCCGGTATCGAGCCCGGCGCCCGCGGACTCCGTCCTCTTCTCGTTGGCTCTCTCAACCAGGAAAACACAAACCTCTCGCAAAGATCGCCAAGCACGCAAAGGTGAAGAAGAAAACACCCCTGTATTCCTCTGCGCTCTTTGCGATCTTTGCGAGAGAAATTGTCCTCCTTCGTCCCGGTCCGCCGTAGACGGGCGAAGCCCGCGCCGAAAGGTTGGCAAATGGGGAGGAAAGCTCGCTTTCCGAGCTATGCGCCGGCCTTACGGAGGCCCCGAAGGGGATCGGCGGACGCCCGG
>JAOZPW010000090.1:10280-12957 GCA_029932545.1 Thermoanaerobaculales bacterium
AATCTGTTCCTGCTTTCGCCCGCCGGACGTCCCGGAGGACCCCATGGCTTTGATCACCGTCAACACCAACCCCACGAAGCGCGAATTGCGGCAGTTCGGATTCATCTGGCTGGGCTTCCTGGCATTTTTCGGACTGATCGCCTGGTTTAAATTCGGCAACCACCCAGTGGCGAAGGGTTTGTGGGTCGCCGCCATCGTCGTCCCTCTGATCGGGTGGTTCGTGCCGCCGCTTATGAAATTGGTCTTCGTCGGCATGTCCTACGCCGCATTCCCGATCGGCTTTGTCGTCTCTCATGTTGTACTGGCGGTCGTTTACTACCTGATTTTGACCCCGATCGGAATCTTGATGCGGATTTTCCGGTATGATCCCATGCGGCGGCGATTTCAGCCGGATTCGCCAAGTTACTGGATCAAACGGCCGCCACATCCCGATCCAAAGCAGTATTTCCGGCAGTATTAAGGACCCAACGATGAGCAAGAGTGATTTCGAGCGCGAGGCGGAAGACGGCCAGGTCGGCTTTTTTGCCGAGTTCTGGGATTTTCTGAAGAACAACAAGAAGTGGTGGCTGACGCCGATCATCGTGGTCTTGGCACTGGTGACCCTGTTGATCGTACTCTCCGGGTCCGCCGCGGCACCGTTCATCTATACGTTGTTCTGATACCTGAAACCATCTCGGGAGAGTTCGTATATGTCTTCTGAGTCTCCGGAGCGTCGTTTCGGAGCATTCGATTGATATTGAAAGGGGATCTCATGAAAAAGAACCAAACCTGGATCGTCGTACTTGCGGCGGTCGTTCTTGGGACAGCGGCGGGCGCAGGCGCCTCGACCGATGCCCAGGTACCTGTTAACGAAACCACACTGGACAACGGCATGCGCCTGCTCCTGGTGGAAAGACACGACGCTCCGTCCGTCATCGGCGGCTGGGTCGCCCATGTCGGATCAGCCAACGAGGAAGCGGGCGTCACCGGTATCGCCCACCTTTTTGAACACATGATGTTCAAGGGCTCGAAAACCATCGGCACCACCGATTCGGCCAAAGAGTTGGAGATCATGGGTCGCCTTGACGCAGTGCGAGCCGAAATGGAGGTTGAATACTCCAAAATGCGTGATGCCAAACGGCGTGGAAATGTCGAAGGATCAATCTATCTCCCCGAAAACCGGACCCCCGTACTCGAAAAACTGTCCAAGAAGATGAAGACCCTCCAGGACGAGCAACGTCAGTACATCGTCAAGGATGAGATCGACCAGATCTACACCGAGATGGGCGCCTCCGGCATGAACGCCTTCACCAACCAGGACATGACGACCTACTTCACGACCGTTCCCGCCAACAAGCTGGAACTGTGGTTTTGGATGGAATCGGAGCGCCTGATGAACCCTGTCTTCCGGGAGTTCTACTCCGAACGGGACGTCGTTCGGGAAGAGCGCCGGATGCGGGTTGAATCCAATCCCACCTCCAAATTCGAAGAGCAGTACGACTCGATGTTCTGGAATGCCTCGCCCTACCATCACCCGGTGATCGGCTGGCCCTCCGATGTCGAAAGCATCAGCCGCGCCCAGGCCAATCAATTCTTCGCCACCTACTACGCACCCAATAATCTGACTGTGGCGATCGTCGGTGACTTCGAAACCGACGAGGTCCTGACCCTCGCGAAGAAGTACTTCGGTCGCATCCCGCGAGGCGAGACGCCACCGCCGGAAGTGATCACCGAGGAACTCCCACAGATCCTGGAACGCCGCATGGTCGCCGAAGCCGACGCCAACCCGTCGGTTCAAATCCGTTGGCGAACCGTTCCCTTCGTCAACTCGGACCAGCATGCCCTGGACATTATGGCCTCGATTCTAGCCGGCCGGACAGGACGCTTCTATAAGACCATCGTCGAGGAACACAAGATGGCGACCGGAGAGCCCTACGCCTATGGCCGTTCGATGCGCCTCGACGGCATGTTCGAAGTCGGCGCCGAGTTGGCCGAAGGTGCGCCGCATCAAGCTGTTGAAGAGGCCCTGCTCGCAGAGATTGCGACACTGAAGAACGAACTGATCCCCGGCGACGAGCTCCAAAAGGTCAAGAACCAGAGTCTGGCCAACTCCTATCGCCGCCTCCAGTCCAATTTCTTCTTGATGCTGCAGCTCCTGATCTACGATGCGATGGGAGACTGGCACTACCTCAACGATGCGTCGGCGGCCGTTCAGGCTGTGACGGCGGAAGACGTCATGCGGGTCGCCAATACCTATTTTACGAGCGAGGGACGCAACACCCTGTGGTACGTCCGCAAGGACGGCACCGAAGAAGACCCGGCTTTGGCCACCCTTGACGGCCAGGCCAAAGCCATGGCCAAGTCTATGATCGCCCAGATTTCCACCGAGACCGATGCTCCAAGGCTCGAGCAGGCCCTGTCCCAGATGCAGGCCAACATGGGTCAGGCGCCAGATGATTTCAAGCCTGCCTTGGAGTTGGTCATTGCAAGAATCCAGGAAAGGCTCTCACAGCTTGAAGCCGGGAAGGGTGAATGAAAATGCGCAAGATTCTCTTTGCTACCTGTGTCCTATGCGCCATGTGCGCTGTCTTTGCCGCGGCCGGTGACATCGTCGACCGTCCGGAGAAATTGAAATTTGAAGATCTTACGTTTCAGGTTCCCTCGGCTGACGACCTGAGGTTCGAGCTGTCCAACGGCA
>JAOZPW010000091.1 GCA_029932545.1 Thermoanaerobaculales bacterium
AGTCGGTGGCGGGTTCCCCACGGGGAGGACGAGATGATGGCCGGGGACCTGGTCTACTTTGCCATGGACCCCGGAGAGACCGACAACGTGTTGGCATTACTGGGCCTTCAGCGGGGATCCGAACACAAGGTCATGATTGCCGGCGCTACTCGTATCGGAATTGAGCTTGCCCGGAGACTCGAGGCCACTGGTACCGGCGTGACGCTGTTGGACGGTCGGAGAAAAGCTTGTGAAAAGGCTGCGTCGGCGTTGGGCGCCACCCTGGTGATCCACGGGAGTCCGACCGACCGTGAACGACTGGTCGAGGAGGGCGCCGATCGTGCTGATGACTTTATCGCCTGTACTGATGACCACGAAGAAAACGTTGTAGCGTGCCTCTTGGCCAAGCGTCTTGGTGCGGCTCACACCTTCGCGCTGGTCGACAACCCGGCCTTGGCGGGCCTGATTGGAGAGGTCGGGATCGATGCTGTCATTTCTCCGCGCCTGCTGTCGGTCAGTTTGGCACTACAATTTGCTCGAAAGGGGCGGGTCAAGGCGGTCGCGGCGCTTTTGGACGATGCGGTTGAGGTCTTCGAGATCGAAGCTGGGGCCGGTTGCCGGTTGGTTAAGGAGCCACTGGCTCAGCTCGGTCTGCCCCGTGGCGTGCTGGTTGCAGCCCTTCGTCGGGGTGACCGAATTCTCGTGCCGACGGGTGCCGATCGGATTCGGGCTGGCGACAGCGTCCTGTTGATCACAACGACCAACAGTGCTGGGCAACTTGATGACTTTCTCGAGGCCGGTCAGTCGTGAATCTCCGGTTCTGCGCATTCTTGCTGGGGTGGCTTCTGTTGCTCGGAGCAGCATTTCTGCTCCTGCCGATGGGGGCGGCTCTGTTGTTCGGAGAGTCCATCCTGCCGTACTGTTATGCGATTGCCCTCGCCGCCGCCGGGGGTGGAGCGGCGGTTCGATACATCAAACCGACCGACAGGAGGATTCAGCCGAGGGACGGCTTTCTTGTCGTTACCGGCGCCTGGGTTCTTATTTCTTTAATCGGTGCTATCCCTTATGTTGCAGCCGGGGCGCTCGGCCCTGTCGATGCAATCTTTGAATCGGTCTCGGGCATTACGACGACCGGGTCCACGGTGATTGCCGACGTGTCGGCCCTGCCAAAGGCCCTTGTACTGTGGCGCGCCATGAGTCAGTGGGTCGGGGGAATGGGCATTATCCTCTTCACGATCGCTATTCTGCCGCTGCTGGGCATTGGTGGAATGCAGCTCTTCAAGGCCGAGGTCCCAGGGCCGGTGGCTGACAAGGTTCAGCCTCGTCTGGCCAGTACTGCCCGATCGCTCTGGGGGATCTATCTGGGATTGACCGTACTGGAGTGGTTGTTGCTGAAACTGGCCGGCATGACCGGCTATGAGGCTCTGTGTCACTCGTTCACGACCCTGGCAACCGGCGGCTTTTCCACGAGGAATACCTCCGTCGGCGAGTTTGGATCGCCGTTGATTGAGTGGATCATCGTGTTCTTTATGTTGATGGCCGGTATCAATTTCGTTCTCCACTACAAGATTCTCACAGGGCGAGGGCGGGAGGTTCTGAAAGATGCCGAAATTCGATATTTCCTGGCGCTGGTTGTCGGCGTAACTGCCGTGCTGACGCTGGTTGTTCACGAGCCGGGCAACAGCTTTTTTGACTCCCTCCGTTTGGCAGCGTTTCAGACCGTTTCACTGGTGACGACCACCGGGTACGCGACGACGGATTTTGAGCTGTGGCCGGCCCTGGGGGTGATGTTGGTGGTTCTTCTCCTGATTCCTGGGGGCATGTCCGGCTCGACGGGGGGTGGCACCAAGAGTCTTCGGGCATTGCTGGCCTTCCGATCGCTCAGGGTGACCTTGCACCGCCTGATCCACCCTCACGCCGTTCGACCGGTCAAATATGGTGGGGTGGTCGTTGAGGAGTCTGTACTCTCAGGGATCTGGGCATTTTTGACCGCCTACATTTTGTTGACAATTTTCGGTTCCATGGTTGTGGCCGCACATGGTTACGACGTTTTGACCTCATTGACGGCCTCCCTGACCACGATCGGCAATGTAGGACCCGGGCTGGGACAGGTGGGGGCCTACGACAATTTTGCCCACTTCCCGGGTTTGGTAAAAATCACCCTGGCCGTCTTGATGCTCTTCGGGCGCCTTGAGATTTTCACCATTCTGGCGCTGCTGACTCGGGAGTTCTGGAAACGATGAAGGCCAACCCGGTGGAGCCGGAACCAAAAAGCGACAGGTCGGCCCGCCGGGTAGCTCTCAGCTTTCAGCTTTCAGCTCTCAGCCTGCGTTTGCCATGCTATCGATACCGACCGCTTCGCGAGGAACTGTACCTCTGGATCCGATCAGAACTGATCGAGCGCGCTGTCCGACTGAAAGCTGACGGCTGATAGCTGACAGCTTATTCCGATCTTGCGTATAATCATGGTTATGGCAGAGGAGGCGTTTGATGAGCGCGTTTGAAGATCTGGCGCGGGAAGTGACCGTTCTGATTCTTGGTGGGGGAAGAGGTACGCGTCTCGCTCCCCTGACGACCAGAAGATCCAAGCCTGCGGTGCCAATTGCGGGCAAGTACAGGCTGATTGACGTCCCGATCTCAAACGCGATCAACTCGGGCATGGAACGAATGTACGTCTTGACCCAGTTCAA
The DNA here is from genome assembly GCA_029932545.1 of Thermoanaerobaculales bacterium. Taxonomy (GTDB): domain Bacteria; phylum Acidobacteriota; class Thermoanaerobaculia; order Thermoanaerobaculales; family Sulfomarinibacteraceae; genus DAOWGJ01. Next base: position 2,670 of record JAOZPW010000091.1, read on the forward strand.
TTCGGTGTCGCTGCACCGCCACATCAGCCGCACCTACCGATTCGACGCGTTCTCCCGGGGTTCGGTCAATATCCTTGCCGCCCAGCAGACACCGGACGGGACTTCGTGGTTCCAGGGCACGGCGGACGCAGTCCGGCAGAACATCAACATCATCCGGGATGTCAGGGCGAAGCACGTCTTGATTCTGGCCGGTGATCATATGTATCGGATGGATTACCGCCAGTTGTTGAGTGATCATGTCGAGAATGACGCGGACATCACCATCGGTGTCATGCCCTGCTCCCAGGAGGAAATTGCTGAGTTCGGCGCTGCCCGGGTCGACAAGAGCGGCCGGATCCTCGAGTTTCGGGAAAAACCCAAGACCGCCGAGGCCAGAGAGGGCATGGAAGTTTCTCCAGATCTGCTTCGGAGCAAGGGCGTACGTGCTGATCAACCTTTCCTGGCGTCAATGGGTATCTACCTGTTCAAGAGAGATGCCTTGTTGGAAGCGCTGGATAATGAGCTGGTCGATTTTGGGGGAGACATCATCCCGAAAGAAGTGCCTCGTCGCCGCGTCCAGGCTCACTTTTTCAAAGGCTATTGGCGGGATATCGGGACGATCCGGGCTTTTTTCGACGCCCACATGGATTTGGTCGGCAATTCGCCTGCTTTTTCGTTTCACGATGTGGCCTGGCCGTTTTACACCAGACCAAGGTACTTGCCGGGCGCCCTATTGCAGGACTGCCGGTTTGACCATGCACTGCTCGGTGAGGGCTCAGTTCTCGAAGGAGCAACGTTCAACCACTCGGTCATCGGGATCCGGTCGTCGGTTCGAGGCGCTACCCTGGATCATGTGCTGTTGATGGGTGTCGACTCCCACTTTCCGGATGCCGATTCTTCGATCCCGGATGTCGGAGTCGGTCCAGGTTCCGTTATTCGAAACGCCATCATCGACAAGAACGCCCGCATCGGCCGTGATGTCCGGATTGTCAACGAGCAAGGCCTCTCCGAGGCCGACGGTGATCAGTGGGTTATCAGAGACGGCCTGGTCGTCATCCCCAAAAATGCCGTGATTCAAGACGGAACGGTAATCTGACGCGTCCGAGTCCCAGAAAGATTCAAGCCCCTGCTACGGAGGTCGCGCATGTCTCAAGGTATCAAGGTCAATTCGCGAGTGCTGGACATGGAGTATGCGGTTCGAGGACCAATTCCCCAACGCGCGGCGGAGATGGCCGCCGAGGGCCGGCGAATTATTCCATGCAACATCGGGAATCCCCAGGCTCTCGGTCAGCAACCGATCAGATTCTACCGGCAGGTTCTCGGCCTGCTTGAAGATTCTGCTGCCATAACCAGGGAAAGAAACCTGCGTGCCGCGGGCTTCAAAGAGGCTCTCGGAAATGATGTGATCGATATGGCGGCCGCCATGCTCGACGGCAGTCGGACCGGCACGGGCGCCTATACGGAGAGCGCGGGCTTCAGGTTTATTCGGGAGGCCGTGGCCCGTTTCATCGACTCGAGAGACAGCGTTGTCTCCGGCAGTACGAACGGATCTGATCCGGACTCGATCCTGTTGACCGACGGCGCTTCGGGAGGAGCGGTCTACGTTCTGGAGGCCCTGATTTCGGATCCGCAGGATGGAATTTTGGTTCCCATTCCTCAGTATCCCCTCTACTCGGCGACCATTACCCGCTGTGGGGGCGTCCTGGTCGGTTATCACCCGGATGAAGAAGCCGGCTGGGCACTGGGCCGTGACAACCTCGAACGGCCGTTGAAGGCCGCCACCGAGGACGGTGTGAAGGTTAAGGCAATCGTCGTCATCAACCCGGGGAATCCCACCGGGGCGTTGCTTGACCGGCAGTCTATGCGCGAGGTGGTCGATGTCGCACGGGAGTGGGGACTGGCCATCATTGCCGACGAGGTCTACCAGGAAAACACATATGGGCAGGAATGGAGTTCCTTCGCGTCGATCATCGGCGATGAACCTATACCTTTGTTCTCGCTCCATAGCGTATCCAAGGGTTTCTATGGCGAGTGTGGCCACAGGGGTGGTTATTTGGAAGTGCGCCACGCACCACCGGTCGTCGGGACCAATCTCGACATGAGGGACATCCTTGTCAAACAGGCATCAGTCAATCTCTGTCCCAATACGATGGGACAATTCCTGGTTCATTTGATGGTGACAGGCCCTGCTGAGGGCTCGGAAACACACCGAATATTCCTCGAGGAAAAGGTGAGGGTGCTGGATGACCTTCAGGCCAAGGCCTCAATGATTCGAGGCTATTTCGAGCAGATGACCGGGGTCGAATGTTTCGGCAGAACCGGTGCAATGTACCTTTTTCCCCGGCTCGGGCCACTCCCTGAGGGCCAAACCGACTTCGATTACTGCATGGCTCTTCTGGAGAAGACGGGCCTGGTCACCGTCAACGGCGCTGGTTTCGGACAGGCACCGGGAACCCACCATCTCCGAATGGCCTTTCTGCCTCCATTTGAGTTGATTGAAGAGGTAATGCCCGAGTGGGTAGCATTCCACAATGGGTGGGTGTAGGGCGGTCCGGAATTGATCCCTTTCCGCTTTCCGGTGTCCGATGTAAACTCGGTTGGAACAATGACAAGGTTTTCGTTGGGAGGCCCGCATGCATATTAACGACATCCTCAAGGCCGCTGCCGAGAGGAAGGCATCTGACGTCCATATCAAGGTAGGCGCCCACCCGGTCATTCGAATTGACGGCAAGCTTCAGCTCTTGACGGAGTTCAAGCGGCTGATGCAGGAAGATACGATCGCCATGGCGTTCTCGATGATGTCCTCGCGACAGAAGGAGCGCTTCAAGCAGTTCCTGGAAACCGATATTGCCTACAGCGTGCCGGGCCTGGGGCGATTCCGTGTCAATATTTTTCAGCAGCGGGGATCAGTCGGTATGGTCTTGCGCTTGATTCCTTCCCGAATCCTCAACTTCAAGGAACTCCAACTGCCGATGGTGATGGAAAAGATTTGCGAAGAACAGAGAGGCCTGGTTCTGGTGACCGGAACCACCGGATCGGGGAAGTCAACCACGCTCGCCGCGATGATCGATTACATCAATACCCACCGCATCGAGCACGTGATGACGATCGAAGATCCGATCGAATACCTTCATCGGGACAAGAAGTCAATCGTTAATCAGAGGGAAATCGATGTCGACACGAAAAACTTCACAAATGCTTTGAGGTCAGCACTTCGGCAGGATCCCGACGTGATTTTGGTCGGTGAAATGCGTGATTACGAGACGATTGAAACGGCACTCCTCGCGGCAGAAACAGGCCATCTGGTCCTGTCGACTCTCCATACGTTGGACGCCACAGAGACGATCAACCGAGTAATTTCTGTCTTCCCTCCGCATCAGCAGAAACAGATTCGAATCCAACTGGCTGCGGTCCTCAAGTCAATCATCTCCCAGCGTTTGATGCCTCGTGCCGATGGTCTGGGCCGGGTACCGGCGGTCGAGGTCCTGATTTCGACGTCTTACATCAAGGACTGCATCGAAAACAAGGAGAAGACGAAACTGATTCGGGATGCCATCAGTCAGGGCACCTCCCAGTATGGGATGCAGACTTTTGACCAGTCGCTGTACCTGCTTTACAAGAACGGATTGATCACTTTGGATGAAGCGCTTCGCCGTGCGACCAACCCAGACGAATTCAAGCTCAAGATTCAGGGTATCCAAAGTACCTCCGACATTTCCCAGGAGGAGATGGACGGAGTGCTGCAACTCGGGAGCGAGGAAGGTATGGACTCCTTCTCTGAGGAATCCGTGTTTGAATTCGGAAATCAAGACAGCTAGAACCGTGGGCCGTATTGGCTTTCTGAGGCCAACGATTTGAATGAAGCTGCGGGGTTGAGCCAATCCGGCCCACGCTTCTACAAAGCGCTTCGCGCAGAGAGTATTTTTTTAGGTGAGAGTTTCTGATGGACCGCGAAGAATCCCACGCGCTTGTTGCGGCACTCAAAATGCTCAGTCGCCGGGACTATTTTCGGGCAGAGTTGGCAGATCGACTGGGGAAGAAAGATTTCCACGCCAAGGCGGTCCAAAGCGCACTTGAGCGCTGCGCCGGTATGGGCTATCTCGATGACCCAACCCTTGCCGATCGATTTGCCGAGTTGAGGGCGCCGTTGCGCGGTTGGGGCCCGGCCAGGATTCGGGCGGAACTTGGTAAGAGGGGGGTTAATGAAGCGATTGCGTTGAGGGCCTCGAATCTTCCCGAAGCAATCCTTGATCAGGCAATGGCAACCGCCCTTCGTCGTGCGGAGGTTCGTGCGCGGGATGGTTGGTGGCGAACTGGAGAGGGGCGCTCGCTGATGATAAGCTCTCTGCTCCGCAGGGGCTTTGAGCCCGAAGAGGCCCACCGCGCTGTGGGCCGTCAGTGTGCGATAAGGGAGGCCGCAGATTATGCCATCAATGACCAGCCGGGAGATCCGGAAGGCATTTCTTGATTTTTTTGAAAAACGAGGACATCAGGTTGTTGCATCGTCCTCACTGATGCCCGCGGGTGACGCGACATTACTGTTCACCAACGCCGGGATGAATCAATTCAAGGATGTGTTCGCCGGGCGTGAGACACGCGCCTACAGTCGGGCTTGCTCGTCCCAAAAATGCGTGCGGGCCGGCGGCAAGCATAACGACTTGGAAAACGTCGGTTATACCGCCCGGCACCAGACGTTTTTTGAGATGTTGGGCAACTTTTCGTTTGGGGACTATTTCAAGGAAGACGCCATTCGGTTCGCCTGGGACCTGCTGGTCGATGTCTACCAACTGCCCGTCGAGCGATTGTGGTTCACCGTCTACACCGATGATGACGAGGCGGCAGCCCTGTGGGAGAAGGTCGGCGCCCCGCGAGATCGGATTCTCCGTTTCGGCGATGCGGACAACTTCTGGTCAATGGGAGAGGTCGGGCCCTGCGGTCCTTGTTCGGAGATTCACTTCGACCGCGGCGACGATCCGATGGCTGATGGGCGTGCCCCTCTGGTTAACGGCGACGGCGACGACATCATTGAAATCTGGAATCTGGTCTTTATGCAATATGAACGGGACATCGAGGGAGCGTTGCATCCTTTGCCCCGGCCATCGATTGATACCGGCGCAGGACTGGAACGACTGGCGACCGTTCTTCAGGGAGTCGAAAGCAACTACGAGACCGACCTTTTCCTTCCGATTCTCAATGCAATCGGTGGCCTGGTAGAGAGGCCCTACTCGCCGTCCGACAGCCTGGCGGCGGCCTATCGGGTGATCGCAGACCACATTCGTGCGTCGGTCTTTTTGATGACGGACGGTGTCGTCCCGTCCAATGAGGGACGAGGGTACGTTCTCCGTCGAATAATCAGACGGGCACTTCGATACGGCCGGAAACTTGGGTTGGACGGCGCCTTTCTCCATACCTTGGTGCCGGTAGTGATTACCGAGATGGGCGAAATCTATCCAGATATCGTCGAACGACAGGGTGTCGTAACGACCCAATTGCACCAGGAAGAGGAACGCTTTGCCCGTACACTCAATTCGGGAACTGACGTCGCCGGGCGCGAGCTGGAACGTATCAAGCGCAAAGGTGAAACGGTGGTTCCCGGCGAATTGGCCTTCAATTTGTATCAAACCCACGGAATTCCGGTCGATCTCCTGGAGGAGTTTGCGCAGGAGGAGGGATTGAAACTGGACCGGCGGGCATTCGACGAGTGTCTCAATGCGGAAAAAGAGCGTGGACAGGCGTCATGGAAGGGCGATGTGCAGGCTCGATTGAGGACGGAGTACGAGTCTTTGGCCGAGAGGGGCGTCAAGTCGATCTTCGAGGGTTACGAAAAGCTCGAGCAGAAAACTCAGGTCGTCAGCCTTCTCGACGGCGAGGGCGAGGTCGAAGAGCTGAACGAAGGATCTTCGGGAGAGGTTGTGCTCGAGGCGACGCCGTTTTACGCAGAGAGTGGGGGGCAAGCTGGAGACCAGGGGCGGCTGAACTGGGGCGGAGGCTCTGCGCTCATTACCGTTACTCAAAAGCCGCTCGAGGGTCTCATTGTGCATAGCCTGACCGTGGAAGAAGGGCGGTTGAATGTTGGGGTTTCGGTAATTGCCGAGGTCACAAAGACCGAGAGAGTGGATACCGAGCGGCATCACACCGCGACCCACTTGCTCCACTCCGCATTGCGTGGGGTACTGGGTGAGGCCGCACAGCAGGCAGGATCATTGGTCAATCCCGATCGTCTGCGGTTCGACTTCAACTGGGGTGAGCCGGTGTCGTTCGATCAATTACAGGAGATCGAACGCCGAGTCAACCGGGCGATTGTCTGCAACGAAACCGTTACCAAATCGTACATGTCCGTCGACGCGGCACGGGAACTCGGGGCGATGGCTCTTTTCGGTGAGAAATATGGTGAGACAGTCCGGGTGGTCTCGGTCGGAGACGGCGGTTTTTCCCGGGAACTCTGTGGCGGTTGTCACGTCCGCCGAACAGGCGACATCGGCGTCTTTGTCATTCTGAGCGAGAGGGGTGTTGCGGCCGGTGTTCGAAGAATTGAAGCGGTAGCCGGTGGCGCTGCGGTTGAGTTTCTTCAAGAACGAGCCCGAATCGCCGCAGAACTGGCTGGGTACTACCAAATCTCGTTTGAAGGTTTGGGCGGCCTCTTGAAAAAGAGAGACGCCCACCTGGGCGCATTGGAAGAAGAGGTCCGAACTCTCAAGCACAAACTGGCAACCGGGGGTGGAGGCGACGATGAAGTGCGGACTGAAATCGACGGCTTCACGGTACTCACCCGCCTTGCTCCGGAGATGTCGTCGTCTGAGTTGAGGGATCTCGCCGATACGTTGCGGCAGCGACTGGGGAGCGGCGTCGTCGTGCTGGGAATGGAGTCCGGGGGCAAGGCGACCCTGCTGGTTGCCGTGACCGAAGACCTCGTAGGGACCATCAAGGCCGGTGAGATCGTCAAGCCTCTGGCCGAGATCGTTGGCGGCCGCGGCGGTGGAAGGCCGAATCTGGCACAAGCCGGCGGCCCTGATATAGAGAAGCTGGATGAGGCGCTCCAGGCAGTTTCTTCTGTGATTGAGGACCTGACCCAGTCATGACCGATGTAGACCGGGGAAAGGCCGAAGCTGGTTTTCGGGCCTTCCGATGGCCTGATCTCGAAGGTGAGTACGCCGCCTCAGTCGACGGTCCAGATATTGAATCGGCTGTTCGACATGTCTTAGACGCGGCATCAGCGGTAACAACGATTCACTGGGGGCGGAACTACATCTATGAATCGTCGATGCCGACTCCCCCTGGTCCCAGATCGGTGGTTGTCAAGCAGTTTCGGAACCACGGGTGGCGGCGTGCACTCGACCGGCGCCTGAGAGGCAGCAAAGCGACCCGGTCGTGGCACATCGCCAAGGCCCTGATCGAGGCTGGGCTGCCGACCCCCGAACCCATTGTCCTTGCGGAGTCGACCGAAGCCCAGGGCAACTCGCACTATGTTGCCGAGTTGCTGAAACCGGCCTACGAGGTTCGGCATTTTTTCAGACGTCTCCAAAATCAACCCGATGCGGGTCAGTTCCCGGAGGTTGATGAGATGGACTTTTTGCATCGTCTCGGAGCCCTGGCGCGATCTCTTCATGATGCCGGTATCTGGTATCGCGACCTGTCTCTTGGAAACGTACTCGTGCAGCCGAACGAAGAGGGGACTTTGGATCTGTTTCTGGTTGATTTCAACAGGGCCAAGATCAAAAAGCACCTCGGCCTTTGGCGGCGCTCTCGAGATATCTGCCGATTTCCGATTGTCGAGAGGCATCACCGTGAGGCGTATCTCGAGGGGTATTGGGGCCAGGTCCCGCCGCGGTGGAGCCCCAGATGGTGGTTCTACGTTCTCTCGGTCCGAGGCTACATCCTCAAACACCAGGTCAAGAATAACCTTGGAGGGAAACGGCAAACGGGAACGACCGCCGGATCTGAGAAGGGCGGCAAGCACCACGCTCATATCCCGGCAACCTCGGAAGGTGCATCGATCAGGGACCAGATAGTCTGGGATCGTCTTTCGGATCAGCCCCATCAGCATGCCTCAAAATGGCAGAAGACAATGATTCGACTGGCTGATGCCCCCGATCACCTCGCTGATATTGCTGCTGTAGTCGGGGCGGCACCCAAGATGCTGGCGAGATATCGAGAGCTGAAGGCTGGATTGTGGCAGGAGTCGAGTCCATTCCAAGGGATCGGAGTGGCTGTTCGTCCATATCCCGAAGACCCGGATGCCCACTTCGAGGCGCTGAAAGGTCTTGGCGTCCGACATGTATTGCTACGCCTTCATCCATGGGACAACGAGCACGAAGCCGAGGAGGCTTTAGCGCAAAGACTCTGTGACGCAGGCATCGAGGTCGCATTCACCCTACCCCAGAACCGGGAACTGGTCACGGATCTGCCGAGGTGGAAAGAGTCAGTCGAGCGTCTCGCGGAGGCATTCACACCATACGGCCGACACTTCATCATCGGCCACGCGATCAACCGGTCGAAATGGGGCGTGTGGACCTCCCAGGAATACTCTCATTTGCTCAATGCGGCCAACCAGATTCTCAGAGGTTATCCCGAGGTAGAGATACTCGGTCCCGGCGTCATTGACTTTGAATTCCAGGCGACACTGGCCGCCCTACAAAGGAAAACGCCGGGCGTGCATTTTGACGCCGTCGCCAGCCTGTTGTATGTCGATCGGCGGGGCGCACCCGAAAATTCCCAAATGGGGCTGGACACGGTCGGCAAGGTGACTCTCCTCAAGGCCATCTGTGACACGGCAAGATTTGGGAGCCCGAGATCATGGATTACAGAGGTCAATTGGCCTTTGTGGGAAGGACCGCACTCGCCTGCCGGGCGTTCGGTTTCGGTAGACGAAGAGAGCCAGGCCAATTATTTGACCCGCTATTACGTGCTGACCTTGACAAGCGGCATGGTCGAACGCGTCTACTGGTGGCGGCTGGCGGCACGCGGCTACGGACTGAGTACATTCGAGCAGGATGGGACCTTGAGGCTTCGCCCCTCGTATCGGGCTTTGAAGACCCTTGCGGCCCAGTTGCATGGTGCGACTTCGCTTGGGCCGATTGAAAGCCCCGACGGCACCTACGTCTTTCGGTTCAAAGCAAACGGTGGACAGAGGTTGGTTGCATGGGCTCTTAATCCTGGCGTGACGGTGGAGTTGCCGTCGAAGCCTGAATCCGCGGTCGACCGGGATGGGGAGGTCATCGACACTCCGACCTCGGCGTCGATCATTCTTGGCCCCTCGCCGGTGTTTTTTGACCTCTGACCCCGATTTCTCAGGGTCTGGTAGGGACGGTAGGTTTGACAGATCGTGACGCCGTCGGGCACGCTGTTCGGCAACCCCGGCCTTCGGAGGCGCTTGAAGATCACCGAAAGCGCAACGGTTACCGTTCGCCCCCGCTCGGTGCATTTCCCTCAAGGGCAACAAAGTCGAAAATGGGAGAACGTCGCCCTTGAGGGAAATGACCTCGGCGGCCTACGGCGTTGGCCGAGACTCAATCGCCAACCTCGCCGCCGTGGGGTGCCCGGTGTCGCCCTTCTTCGCATCGACGGCTCAGTTGGGAATTCTGCCCGGTGAAGAGAGGGCGCACCCCGCACGCCCCGTCCAGCATTTTTGGGCACTCTCGGGTTTGAACGCCGCCGTCGGCTGCGACTCTGACGCTTCCCCTGAACCTCTCAACTGTACCGGTCCCTGTCGACCACCACCGGCTTGTGTACACTCCCGGACGAAGGACAATCATGCTGTATCCCCTCACTCGCTCCGTGCTCTTTCGTCTCGAACCCGAACGGGCACACGCCCTTGCCTTGAAGGCGATCGCCCGCGCCGGCGCAATCCCGCCTTTGCGAGCGGCTTTGGCGGCTCAGTATTCTGCGCGGGATGCCCAACCGGTCGAGGCCTTTGGTATTCGGTTTCCCAACCGAATCGGGCTGGCTGCCGGATATGACAAGGATGGGGAGGGCTGGCGCGGCCTTGCAGCTCTGGGATTTGGGCATATCGAGGTGGGAACGGTGACCCCGGAACCGCAGCCGGGCAATCCGCGGCCACGGGTCTTTCGCCTGCCCGAGAAACGGTCCGTAATCAATCGGATGGGCTTTCCCGGCCGAGGAGCGGAGTGGGTCGCGAAGCGCCTGGGCGGTTCAAGGCCCGGAGGTGTTGTTCTCGGGGTCAACATCGGCAAACAGAAATCTACGCCCCTGGAAAATGCTGTTGACGACTACACGGTATTGATGGATGTCTTTGCACCCCTGGCGGACTACCTGGCGATCAAT
>JAOZPW010000359.1 GCA_029932545.1 Thermoanaerobaculales bacterium
TGCACCCTCCCGGTGCATGTCCAGGAAGATCTCGCCGATCGAGCCGTCCTCGTAGTCACCGGTCCGGATGTAGACCTTGTGGCCGCCGACCGATGCCTTCTGGGTGTAGCCGGTCCTGCGCTGCGGTAGACGACGGCGCCGAGCCTGGTAACGGATGACGACCCTCTCGGCCATCGCCTCGGCAACTTTCATCGGATCGGCCGAGGACACCGCTTCCATCAGGGCGTCTTCTTCCTCGACGTCCAGGGACATCGACAGGGGCTGACTGAGTTTCGAACCGTCCCGGTAAATGGCCACGGCCTTGATCATATTTTCCCACGACATTTGGTAGGCGTGCTTGATGCTCTCAACGGTTCCTTCACTGGGCATGTTGATCGTCTTGGAAATGGCGCCGGAAATAAATGGCTGAGCGGCGGCCATCATCAGGATATGACCCTCGTAACGAATGAAGCGAGCGCCCTTGCGTCCACATCGGTTGGCGCAGTCGAAGACGGGCAGGTGTTCAGCCTCCAGATGAGGGGCGCCCTCGACAGTCATCGTGCCGCAGGCCCAGGTGTTGGCCTGCTCGATCTCGTCTGCCGAGAAGTCCAGGCGGGCAAGCACGTCCAAATTCCAGTCTGCGAGGTCGGCGTCGGTGAAACCCAATCCGCGCAGGAAGGACTCCCCGAGGATGTGCGGAGAAAAGGCCAGCTTGAGTTCGAAAGAGGTCGGAATGGCCTCCTCGACCCGGGTCAGGGCCTCGGCATCGAAACCCCGTTCAGCCAATACCTCGAGGTCGATCGTCGGACAACCCTGGAGCGTACCGTGGCCGACCGTATGGCCGACGATATCGGTGATCTGCTGGTCGTCATAACCCAGCCGAACCAGGGCCATAGGAATACCCTGGTTGATGATTTTGAAATATCCGCCACCGGCCAATTTTTTGAACTTGACCAGGGCAAAGTCCGGCTCGATGCCGGTGGTATCACAGTCCATCACCAAACCGATCGTTCCGGTCGGCGCAAGAACAGTTGTCTGTGCGTTTCGGAACCCGTGCTTTTCACCGGCCTCGAGCGCACGATCCCACGCCTCTCGTGCGGCACTTAACAACGCCTGCGGCGTGGCTTCGGGCGAGAGGCCCATCGGCTTGATTGTCAGGTCCTCGAACATCTCATCGGGGGCGTCGTAGGCGGCCCGCCTGTGATTCCTGATCACCCGGAGCATCTGCTCGCGGTTATCCTCGAAGGCATTGAAGGTACCCATTTCGGAGGCCATCTCGGCTGAGGTCGCGTAAGCTTCGCCACACATGATCGAAGTAATGGCGCCGCAGATTGAACGACCTTCGTCGGAGTCGTAGGGAATGCCCAGGCGCATCAGAAGCGATCCGATATTGGCGAAACCCAGACCCAGTGTGCGATAGAGGTAGCTCAGCTCGGCAATTCGGCGCGACGGAAAAGAGGCCATCAAAACCGATATCTCCAAGACGACGGTCCACAAGCGGACCGCGTGCTTGAAGGCCTCAATATTGAATGAACCATCCGACTTGAGGAAGGTGACCAGGTTGAGCGATGCCAGATTGCAGGCCGTGTCGTCCAGGAACATGTATTCGGAACACGGGTTGGAGGCATTGATCCGGCCTCCGGCGGGGCAGGTGTGCCACTCGTTGATCGTGTCGTCGAACTGCAAACCGGGATCGGCACACTCCCACGTAGATACAGCAATATCGCTCCACAACTTGGGAGCCGACACTTCCCGGGCCCTCTGTCCATCGGTTCTGTTGGTCAAATACCAGTCACGCCCGCTTTCCAGGGCACGGAAAAAGGCGTTGGGCACACGAACGCTGTTGTTGGAATTCTGACCGGACACCGTGAAGTAGGCATCCGAGTCCCAGTCGGTGTCGTACTCCTCGAAGAGGTAGTCTTTGATGCCCTGGCGAGCCAACTGCAATACGCGCTGCATTGAGCCATCCGGCACGCCCATCCGTCTGGAGGAAGCCAGCGCGACCCTGAGCTTGGAGTTGGTATCGGTGTCGGTATCTGCCGTATCACCACCGTCGGGGAAGCACGCCTCCATGACCTCTTTGAGTTGCCGCTTGACCATCCTTGACCCAGCCACCATCGCCGCGACCTTGCGCTCCTCAACTGCCTTCCAGGAAATGAACTCCTCGATATCCGGATGGTCGAGGTCCAGGCAGACCATCTTGGCTGCACGGCGCGTGGTACCGCCCGATTTGATGGCCCCGGCTGCCCGATCGCCGATCTTGAGAAAGGACATCAGGCCGGAAGATCGCCCACCACCAGAGAGCGGCTCGCCGCCGCCCCGCAACCTGGAAAAGTTCGAACCGGTGCCCGATCCGTATTTAAAGAGCCTGGCCTCACGGGTCCAAAGATCCATGATGCCGCCTTCATTGACCAGATCGTCACTGACAGATTGAATGAAACATGCGTGGGGCTGAGGGTGTTCGTAGGCCGATGAGCTTTCGCTGAGCTCTCCGGTCTTCGGGTCACAATACCAATGGCCCTGAGCGGGCCCGTTGATATCGTAGGCCCAATGGAGTCCGGTATTGAACCACTGCGGGGAGTTGGGTGCGGCCATCTGTTTGGCCAGCATGTGGCTCAGTTCGTCGTGGAATGCTTCGGCGTCGTCTTCACTGTCGAAATAGCCGTACTCGCGCCCCCAATGGGTCCAACACCCGGCAAGACGTCCAAAAACCTGCCGTGCATCCCGCTCGGGGCCAGTAACGGGTGTGTTGCGATCGTCGACGATCTGGGCGCCGTCCGCATCGACCTGGGGGACTCCGGCCTTGCGGAAATACTTCTGAACCAAAACATCGACGGCCACCTGGGACCAGTCCTCCGGAACGGTGACATCGTCCATCTCGAAGACCATGGTTCCGTCAGGATTACGGATCTCCGACCTCCGGGATCCAAAGTCGATGCCCTGATACGGACCGGCTCCGGCACGCGTAAACCGACGACTAAACTTCATTCAAAAGCCCCCACCATTCTCAATCTCCAGGCGTCGCTCCCCCTCTGCGGTCCGTTGAAGCTCACTCATTGAACCCCCGAAGATTGGCCTAGCTGGGCTACTATATCTTGGGGTTCAAAGTCATGTCAACACAATATGTTGAGGTTTTTGACTTTCTTTCAAGTGCAGCAAACTGTTGAACTTCCACTCTCATTCGACATGAAATGACCCAAAAACCACCACTTGTCTCAAAACAACAGATATAAGAGAGATCTTCCAGGCAAAACATAATCCGGTCAGTTTTGAGGGTTCTGGGAGGACCGGGTTTCCTCGGGATCCGAAGGGCATAGAAATGTGTTCTATCTCTTATCGTGCTCGTAGCGCACCCTGTCCTAGGAGGGTGTAGGGCATTGAATCACCAGCGCCTTTCGGGTGTCGTTAAGACC
>JAOZPW010000092.1 GCA_029932545.1 Thermoanaerobaculales bacterium
CTCAAAACGGGCTGGGTATCTGACAATAGGGCGGTTGGGATCCCTCCTTGCACCATCCACTCGATCTTGGGCAGTGGCCGGCAGAGCGAACAACAGAACCAGTGCGATCGACAGGAAGACTAAATATTTCCCAACTGATCCAACTTTTCGTTTCCGCAGAAATGGGGTCGAGGCGGCCCTCAAACCAGAAATAGTCAAGACAACATTTGCCGGAGCAGCACGCTTCATGAAATCCCCCTCACACGACCACGCGGGTCAAACCCACGCACCTTTCCTTCCGAATGCAGGGGCTCAAGCCCACGACCGGACGGAAGGAAAAAATATTCATTTCTCAGTGTTCCAAAGGTTCCCGGCCCTGCCACCGGGAGATTGCACTCAGCATAGGTTCAAAGAACCAAGGCTGTCAAGAAATATCAGCGTATCCGGTTACCAAATTTACCCATCAGAAAAAAGAATTCCCCCTGGACGAGGGAAGTGCACCCGGGCCGGCGAGACGCCGGCCCCAAGAATTTGTTGCGATGACTTTTCTTGCCGCAGTAGATCACTGGTGAGAAGGTCAGGTTAAGCCCGAGCACGCTGGGCAAGCATTTCGCGAAGAGCGGATTCGGCCTCTTCATGAGGATAGCGCCGCAGCATGGCTTCAAAACCGGCCCGTTGCTCGGCGAGCTCATCGGATGTGACAACTCTCCCCAGAGCGAAAACCACGTATTGATTCATGGAAACCCCTTCCCGGCGAGCATTTTCCGTCAACCGGTCATGGAGGCTGTTCGGCAGTCTGAGAGTCATTCGAGCCATGGTTCACCCCTTTCCGAGAATGGACGCCAAATCAATAGGCGTCATGATTTCGAACCCGAGACGCCCTGCGGCGCCACGAAAATCCCGCACATTCGACGTGACGATCGGAGCAGAAGCATTGATCGCGCAGTCGATCACAAAGTCATCATTAGGATCCGGCGATTGAGGACGATAGGAAAATGCGATGGGAACAAACTCCGCTCGGTCCAACAGAGCCTGTAACACCTTGAGAGTCTTCTCGCGTTGAATCGAGCTCTGATTTCGGGTGAGGACGGCCTCGTATTCTAACGCCAATGCCGTCGAAACGCACGGAGTTATCCGCCCGGAGACCCAGGAATCAACAATTCCACCGCACAAACCCTTCCGAGTCAAACCCTCGAAGAGAATATTGGTATCAAGCACCACCCGCATGACACCATTATAGCATCTTATACGATGTCATAGGCCGGCGAGACGCCGGCTCCAACAATTTGTTGCGATGGGCGTCTCGCCCGTCGCTCAGGTCGCTATTCCCCTGAGTGGGGATGCTGCTTAAATATGGCCTCCCGGAGTTCACCAACGTCGGTGGCCTCCAGCGCCGATCCATTGGGGAGGATTGTGAGCAGTCTTTTCGCCTCTTCGGCGAAGGCCTCCCGCTCGGCGCGCATCATGCCGACCCGTCTCAGAGCCTGACGATAGAGCCGCTCCATCTCATCGGACGGGAAATGACCCGGGGCCGGCCTGCGTTGGTAGCGGGCTGCGGGCATCAAATCCAGGGTGTCGATGCCCTGGGCTCTCAGGGCTAGAAGGACGCCGTAGAGCTCGAGGCGACGGGCAAAGACCTCGGAGACCTCCGGGCCGGCGGCGTCTCGCGCCGCGATCGCGGCCTCGATCATCCGCTGACGAGTACCGCCCGGTCCCGGGGTGATCGCCTTGCCGTCGATACCTCGTGCGCCATAGCCGGTCCACCAGTCCAGCAGGGCCGGCGCCAACAGCGGGTCTGAGCCCCCTTCCAAAACATTCTGCCGGTCGATGTCGAACTGGTTGAGAAGGAGAAAGTCGAAGACGCTCTCCATCTGATTTTCAGACAGCTCCCGCCACCAGGCGTCGGCAAAGCTGAGAAGAACAGCACCGCCGAAGATCGGCGTGCCCAATTCCACCCGTCCGTGCCGTCCCGGTCCCGCATCGGATGCACGGTGACCGTAATTCTCGGCGGAAGAGGCAATCGGAGAGAACGGTCTGAGATCGGTCTCATACGGATGGGCCTGGAGGTCTTCGATCATCAAGGGTGGCGGCAAAGCGGAGTTCTTCCGGGCCGCCTGGAGATACTCGTCAATGACCTGGAGATTACCCAACGGCTCGCCCGACCAGTCGTGGGAGATCACGAGATCGGCCTCTTCGAGCATCTCCGACGTCACCAACGGGGCCGCCGGCTCGGGATCCGAGATCCTCAGCTCGATCGAGAACGACCTCGAACCCAGTTTTCCGGCCCAGCCTCTCGTGCCCGATCGGCTCGTGATCGCAGGCCCCCCGGAAAGGCGGTTGATGCATCCTGCGGATTGAAGGTCGGACAACACCTCGGCGATACCCTCCTGCACGTCGACATCGATCTCGGTCATGATCAGGCGACACGGAAGGTCTTCGGGGAGCAGATCGCACAGTCCAAGAGGCGCCATGTGGTCGCCCGAAGCCAGGTAGAGAATCGTCTGGGGCCGCTGGTCCGGCGGCAGGGCCCGAACCAGTTCGAGCATTGCCTCGAGGTTTCGCAACCGGTGGAGTTCAGGCCCGACTTCGACCTGACCCTCGGCCCAGGCTGCCCTCAGTGCGGCAGCGTGCTCGGCGACGGTTGGTGCCACTGCGTTCTCTTCGGGTCCACCACATGCCACCACCGTCAACGCAAGAAATAACGCGGAGAACATTCTCATCAGAAGATTGTGACACAGGCTGCCGTAGCGCCCGTGGGCTGATCCGGGGTACGCCTCTCGAAAACACAAAATCTCGCAAAGATCGCCGAGCACGCCAAGAAGAAGAATAGAAGACCCATTGTGTTTCCTTTGCGTCCTTTGCGCTCTTTGCGAGAGAATTCTCTCCCCCATCGGTTGACACTGAGCGCGTCAAAGCAGCAGAATCACACTATGATCATCGAACTGCTGCTTGCCGTTGCCGCCATCCAGTCCGAGCCCCCAACCCTTCAGGTCGCGACTGTCTCTCCCGAACTGCCACCGCTCGTTGGCACTCCTGCCGAGCAGTGCGCCCAGGGACTCTCCGAGCGGCGTTTCGCCGAAGCGGTCGAGCCCTGTAGGACGGCGGTCACCGCGAAGCCCGGGGACCTCGAGTTGCTGCGGACCGCTGCGACCGTCGAATTCAATGCAGGCAACGGGGCCGAAAGCGCAGCATTATGGTCCAGGATCCTGGGGCAGGGCTGGTCAATCGAGGCATCCCAGGCACAAGCGATGGCGCTCTGGCGGGCCGGTGAGACCAACCAGGCGGAGTCCGTATTTCGGGACAATTTGAGCCGGGCGCCTTCCGGACAAACGGCCCTTGATCTGATCAGGTTCCTCGCTGCCTTCGGACGCAACCAAGAGGCGATCGCGATTGCTCAGAAATCCGCGCCCCTCTACCCCGACACCTGCGAGATCGAAGAGATGCGAGGCGTTGCCGAAGCGGCGGAAGGCCGGCATGAGGCCGCAGCGGCCGCCTATGGTCGAGCGATCGAAGCCGGGTGCCCCACATTCGGCTGGACCGGGCTGGGCGCAGGCGCCGCCTCGCTTGAGAATCCGGCCTACAAAAAGCTCCTCAATCCAGAGGTGATCGTCGAGGGTCTCGATCAACTGGACGATGACGCCTGTCTCAGGCGACTGACCCTGCTGCAACACTCGATCAGTCCGGAGGTCGCCCAACCGGTACTCCAGGTTGCACTCAATCGCAATACCGTCCGCGTCAGAATGATGGCACTCGGCCTGCTGGCCCAATTGGGCGCCTCGGCGCCTGAGGTATGGCCGACCCTGCTGGCATCGGATGACTTTCTGCTCCGCAAACACACGCTGCGGCGAATCAATGCACTCGAAGACCCGGCTTTCATTCCCTTGTTGGAGAAGCACCTCGAGAAAGAGACAACCCGCGGCAACCGCAGCCTGGTCGCCCTCGGCCTCGGGCAACTCTACCTCGATCAGGGCAGAATCAAGGATGGCCTGGCATCACTGGAGTCGATCCCGTTAGAAGATCCTCTCTTCGTCAAGGCCCAGCTGGTGTTGGCAGATACCGCTCGTGATGCCGGCAACGCCAAGGCCGAATTGGGCCACCTCGAGCGGGCTCGCGACGCAGCCCCCGAAACTTTTCTGGAAGTGGGTCGCCTGGAGCGCCTTCGGCAGGAGATTAATCCAGAATCCGCGAACATCCCGAGGCGCTTGCATAATTAGGAATTAAGCTTTCAATAGTCTCTTGCAAAAATTGGTCGCCACAATGCGGGGCAGGAGCCCCGCGCTCCCACATTCAGTCCCAGCAGGCCGGTTGCCTTTCTTTCTTGTAATATTCGTGCCTTTTTGTGGCTGTTCCCTGGTTTTGCAAGCGCCTGTCAAAATTGAGAATTAATCCCCCCTGACCTCCCCTTTGCGTCTTTGCGTCTTTGCGCCTTTGCGTTATTTTTCTTCTCTTTGATTTCGTTCCCCCATGCCCGTCAATCGCTCTTCGACGATCTCCGATCCAGGCGACAGCGCAGCGGCTCGGCGATACAGCGCACGCGCGTCAGCTTCCCGGCCCTGCTCCGCCACGACATCGCCCAGGGCAATGAGGATCTCCAGAGCCGGCGGATTCTCTTCGAGGTAGGTTCGATAACAGCGTTCAGCCTCGGCCGGCTGTCCGGCCATCGCCCAAATGTCACCGAGGAAGAGCCATGCACGGTCCAGGCCCTCGCCCAGTTCCAAAGCGGCTTCGAGGTGAGGAACGGCCTCGCCGAATTGCCGCCGCTCGAAGAGGGCATGGCCCAGCTCGAACCGGGCCAAGGCTGAAAAGGGACATCGAGCGACGGCTGCTTCCAGTTGAGGTAACGGGTCGCCCGTGCCCTCGGCAGCCTTTCGTAGATCTTCTTGCGCTCGGAAAAGCCGTACGTCCTCCTGCAATTTGATCGAACCGGGATGGCCGGGCCAAAGCTCACTCGCTCGGCCGTAAGCGGCAAGCGCAGCATCCGAATGACCCTCGAGCAGGAACAACTGCCCCTCGATCAGGCTCCCGATCGCCCTCGATTTCCCAGCCACCGGCGGCATCACGGAGCTGATTTTTTTCAGGGTTTCGGACCAGAATTGCTCGCCTGAGACGCTGAATCCGCGGGCCGGGTACTCCAAAAAGGGCCGATCATCGGTATTGCGTCGAGATCCTCGGGCCATGTCCTCAACAGCCGCGGCATCAAGCACCAGGCTTGAGGCGAAGACTTCCGGGTCGTCCATACCAATCTCGGCCAGACTCTCGGCAACCCCGGCCGGCCACGATCCACCTCGGACCCGGAGAACCGCCTCATCGATCGGCTCCAGGCTACCGACCAGAACCCCGTGTTTGTTCCAGCAGTTCAACGGCAGCCAGAACGAACTCTCCGGAAAGACCGACCGGAAAGAGGCCAGCACCATGGCAAAGGACTCGGGAGGCAGATCTACCGGCAGCCAGGTCGAGACAATTCCCCCCGGCGCCAAATGCTGACGGCAGGCCCGAAAGTGATCCTCGGAGTAGAGCTGAGACGAACCCCGGTGCCCCGGGTAGGTCGAGTCGTTGAGGATGACGTCGTAGTCCTGAGAGGTACGCCGCACGAAGTTCTTGGCATCGGTGAACACCGGATTGAAATGGGCGCCACGCCAACGAGGGAACCAGCGGTGGGCCTCGGTGATCACTCTGGGGTTGATTTCGGCCAGGTCGAAGAGCTCTGGGCTGTAGAGCCCTACCTCGACGGCGGTTGCACCGGAACCGTGGCCGATCTGGAGCACCCGCCTGGGCGATCCGTGCAACAGGAGTGGCACGTGGGCCTGCATCAGCTGAGTGGTGCGCAGGTCGGGCGACGATCCCGCAACATCGACTCCGTCGACCGCCAGAAGCCGGTAGCCCGCGCCGACGGAAAACAAGCCCTGCTTGTCGCTATTGGCCGCCAGGATCGGCAAGGGTGGCACGTCTTGCACCGTCACCGTACCGCGAAGACTCTCGGAGACCTCGACCAGCCGTCCATAGGTCTTTTGATCGGAGAACACCACGCGAAAGCTGTCGGCGCCGATCGATGAGAGGACCACCCCCGCACCCACCAGGGCCGCAGCGGCCGGCATCCACCGTCGAAAGCCCGACCTGCCCCCAAACCGCACAGCAACCACCGAGGCCAGTACCAAATTGCAGGCGGCCACTACGCCCAGAGATCGAGCAGCTCCAAGGGAGGGCACCAGCACGTAGCCGGCCATCAAGGCCCCCACAATATTGCCCATGGTGTTGGCCGCATACAGGGCGCCGATCCCCCGCTCGGCATCACGAAGGTCCAAAATCGCGCCGGTCGCTGCGGGCAGCGTCGCCCCCATCGCCAGACCCGGCAGAAAAACAATGACACCGACCACCAGCGCCCGCCCCCAGATGGAGGACAAGGGATCGCCAAAGCCACCGGCTGAAGCGATGCCGGCCACCACCTCATCCAAACGCCCCAGGGCCACGACGCCTCCGACAGCCGCCAGGGCCACCAGTGCCTGGGACCAGCCCAACGCCGCAAGGTGACGGCTTCTGGAGCCCACAAGACGCGGCAGGATCAAGGCGCCCAATCCGAGGGCCAGCAACAGCGTTCCCAGAACCTGAGCCAACGAGAGGATGCTGCTGCCCAGAATGAAGACGAAGAGGCGAATCCACACCACCTCGTAGGCCATCGCACAGGCGCCGGCAACTCCAACAATCACCTGGATCACCCTCAAGGTGCGATCGTCACCGATCCGTGACTGCTCAGATGGAAATTCGGGGCGAGGTCTCAAGGAAACCTGCCGCCTGTCCAGCAACATCGCGCCGGCCGCCGCTGCCAGGTTGAGGCCGCAACCCAGCCACAGACTGCCCCGGACCCCGAGATGCAGAATCGACCAGTAGCCGGCCCCCATGACACCGATGACGGCCCCCAGGGTATTGATGCCGTAGAGCAGCCCAAAAACCTTGCCGATCGCCTTGTCATCAGTAATCAGGGCACGGCACAAAACCGGGAGGGTCGCGCCCATCAGGGCTGCCGGTACCAACAGCAGGCCGAAGGCTACGACCCATGCCACGAAATCAGATACCAAAAGACTTTCTGATCGCGCCGCCAAAGCGCCAACGATCAGATCAGCAACCCGGACCTGGAGAGGCGAGGTCACGACCCACGCGGCCACAGCCAGCTCCAACAAGGCATAAACCCGCAAGGGCCGGCGCAACCGCCCGGCCTTCCGCCCAGCGACCAGTGCGCCCAGGCCCAAGCCGCCCATGAACGCGGCCAACACCGCCGACGTCGTGTGAATCCCGTGTCCGAACAGACCCAGGAACAACCTGGTCCAGGCGGTCTCGAAGATCAGACCAGAGGCGCCCGAAAGGAAGAACAGGCCTGAAACGGCAACGATCAGCGTGCGGCGGTTCACGGACAAATGATACGCGAGCGGGAAGGGGGGCTGAAAACACAATTCTCTCGCAAAGATCGCCAAGAAGAAGAAATTGATATCCCCCCTGTCTTCCTTTGTGCTCTTTGCGTCCTTTGCGAGAGAAATACCTGCCCTCCGCGCCCCCTTCTCCACGGAGTACAATGAAACAATGCACGTTCGCGCTTGGTTCCTCGTCATCATTCTCCTGTCGAGCTTCGGCTCATGGGCGAACGAGGACATTCAGGTCGATCGGATCGAGGTCCACCCTGCCACGGGAATGGCTCGCTTGGTGGTTTTCTCTCCGGCAAAAGGCATCTCCGATACGGAGAGCGCCCTCGAGTTCCTGTCACGCCAGGGATCAATGTTCGGGATCGAAGATTCCGAGAGTGAGCTTCGAGTAACGAACACCTTCGTAGACCGCCTGGGACACCGTCACACGGCACTGGCCCAGACCTACCGAGGCGTTCCTGTGCTCGGAGGGCTCCTCCGGCTGCATGAAGGGTCCGACGGCCGGGTCCACGCCGTCAATGGGCTGTTCATTCCGGGCATCGATCTTGACCCCACGCCCACGGTGCCTTCCGCCAAGGCCCGAACCGCCGCCTTCAACATCCTCGCCGACGAGATCTCGGTGTTCGACCTCCCGTGGCTGGAAACAAACGCTCCGACTCTGATGGTCCTTCGAATGAATCTGGCCCGTGGTGTGCCGGGCAGAGACCATCTGGTCTGGGAGATTGAAGTCTCCGACGGGGCCGCCATACGGGAGATTCTCTACCTCGATGCCCACCATGGAAAGATCATCGACCGGGTCTCCGGAATCCATACGATTTTTCGCCAAATCCATCAGCGGTTTTTGGACAATACCCTGTGGCGCGAGGGTGACGACTTCCCATTCACCGGTTCAGATGCCCAGAACAACGCGGAGGTCAACGAACTGATTCTTGGAAGCCTAGATATCCATACCCTGTTCGCCAATCTCTCCGACGGAGATTTTCTCTCGTGGAATGGAAACCACGCGGCGATGCACTCGATTCAGAATTTCGTGTACGACGATTGCCCCAATGCCTTCTGGAACGGCAGTACGACCAATTTTTGCATCGGCATGGTGGCCGACGACATCGTCTCCCATGAATGGACCCACGCCTACACGATGTCAACTCACGCCCTCTTCTACAGGGTTCAACCGGGGGCCATCAATGAGGCCTACAGCGATATCTTCGGCGAGATCGCCGACCGCCTCAACGGGCGCGGATCGGACGAACCGGATGTCCGGAGGACCGACGGCGGATGCCCCTCAACCGACAGCTCTCTCCGTTGGCAGATCGGGGAAGACTCGGTCTTCGGCACCTTCCGCGATATGTGGAACCCCGCATGCTTCGGCGACCCCACCCGGGTCTCAGACGGTCGGTATGCATGCGGCGAGGATGACAGCGGCGGCGTTCACACCAACTCCGGCATTCCCAACCACGCCTTCACGTTGGCAACCGACGGCGGCGGGTTCAACGCCACCGAGATCTCGGGGATCGGCCTGACCCGATCCGCCCACATCTGGTGGCGGGCGATGAGCGTCTATCAGGTGCCGACAACAGATTTCCCCGATCACGCTGACCTGATCGAACTGGCCTGCGAAGATCTGATTGGCGCCGATTTGACGGATCTCGAGACAGGCGACATCAGCCCGGACCGCATCTCCGCGGCCCACTGCATCGAAATTGCAAAGGTTATGACCGCGGTCGAGATGCGTCTGCCACCGGATCAATGCGCGTTCGAACCCCTTCTGGCGCCGTCGCCTCCTTCAATCCCTGAGTCCCGGGTGATCTTCTCGGAGGACTTCAGCACCGACCCGTTTTCCGGCGACCGGGCCTGGAGCGTTTCCAACGTCGGCGTGTACGACGAATACGATCCCCGTGACTGGGCATGGGTTGATACTCCGCCGGAAGGAAGTGCCGGCGATGGGGCCGCCTTCGCCATCGACTCCGTCTTCATCGGCGACTGTATTCCCGGCAGTGACGACCAATCAGGCGTGATGTATCTGGACAGCCCACCCGTAACGATCCTCGAAACCGGCCGAGAGGCGTTTTTGGTGTTCGACCACTACGTCGCAACCGAAGGAATGTGGGACGGCGGCCTGGTCGAGATCTCGGTCGAGGGTCGGCCCTTCCTCGAACTGCCCCTCTCCTCCTTTCTTTTCAACCCCTATTCCCTCATTCTGAAAAATACAAGCGACGGCAACGACAATCCCCTCGCCGGACGTTGGGCCTTCACCGGATCGGACGGCGGTTCCGTTCGAGGTTCATGGGGCCAGAGCCAGGTTTCGCTTGATGGCATCGCAGCCCCCGGTGAGACCGTCGTCATCCGCTTCGCCTTCGGCGTCGACGGTTGCAACGGTCTCGACGGCTGGTACCTCGACCGAGTCCAGTTGATTGAAGACGGACCACCGCCACGCCAGGGTTCTGGACGATCAGGAGGGTGAGGAACAATCTCGGAAGCAGGACCAACGGGGTCCAAGGGCCAACGAGGTCAAAACACAAATATCTCGCAAAGATCGCCAAGCACGCAAAGAAAAGAACATAAAAAATTCTCCCTGAGTTTCCTTTGCGCTCTTTGCGTTCTTGGCGAGAAAATATTCCCTCGTCACGTTTCCCGGGGTTTTGGTGCTTCCTCCACTGACAGCTGAAAGCTGACAGCTGATCGCTCCCCCGCTACACTGCCCACGATGAACGACAGCTTCTCGTCTCCGTCCACCAACCGTTGGTTGGTCCTGGTCTCTGCAGTGGTCAGCTTTTTTGCTGTGGCGACGACGTTCTTTGCCGTTCCGCCACTGGTGCCGGAACTGACTGCCAACTTCGGCCTGAACAATTTCCAGATCGGCCTCCTTGTAGGCGCGATCGCCATTCCCGCCATTTTTCTTTCGATCCCTCTGGGCGTCGTTATTGACCGGTGGCCGCCGCGGGCGGCCGGCAACATCGGTCTGGTGATCATGCTGATCGGCGCCTCCCTGTTTGCGGCAGCGCCCAGCTACGCCTTCCTCCTGATCGGACGCCTGCTCTTCGGCTTCGGTGGCCTGGTGATGAATCTGCTCCTGGCGCGACTGCTGACCGAAGCTTTTTCAGGACGGCAGTTGGCCCTTGCGATGGGCATCTTCATGGCGGTCTACCCGGCGGGCATGATCTCCCTCTTCTCGTGTCACTCCCTGATGCTTGGCGCCCTCGGGTGGCGCGGTGAGCTGGGTGTCCTGGCGGCATTGACAGTTCTGGCCATCCCGCTCCACAACTTTGCCGTCCCAAAGCACTCTGGGAACCAACCCTCCCCAGAGACCCAGACCACGAACGACAATTCAGCAATCGGCCGGCCGCTGATCATGCTCTCGGTGGCATGGATGCTGTTCTTCGCAGCCTTCTCCTCGGTCCCGACCTTTGCTCCGCAATGGGTCGGCGGCGGGCAGCAAGGCCTGACGACGGTCACCCTGATCATGTGGATGGCGATGATTCTCAGCCCGATTCTTGGAGCGGTTATCGACCGCATCGGCCGGCCCGCGATATGGGTCTTTGGTGGCCTGGTGCTCCTGACTCTGACGTTGGGTTTGATGGCGATCGGAGCGGTCAGCGCTGTGGCAGCGATGATCCTGGTCGGCCTCTGCGCAGCGGCCGTACCGACAGCAACCTACGCCCTGCCCGCCCGAATCGTGCCGGCCGCACGAGTGGGCTTTGCATTCGGCTTCATCACGGCCTTCTCAAACCTGGGTACGGTCATCGGCCCTCCAGCCGCCGGGGCCATTCTCGACGCCTCTGGTGACTGGTTCTTGATGTGGATCGTACTGGCCGCCCTTGCCGGCCTCGGGGCAATGGCAGCAGCCCTGATCAAGCCGAAAACCGTATGAAGAAAAAGGGATCCTGGAACAGGATCGTCCGTCACCCTGCGGCCTGGGTGTCGACCACCTACTTCGGCCAGGGCTACCCCTACGCCGTAGTCCACCAACTGGCCGAGGCCATCTTCAAGGAGTTGGGCGCCAGCCTCCAGATGATCGGCCTGACGTCTCTTTTCCACCTGCCGTGGAACCTCAAATTCCTGTGGGGGCCTTTCCTCGATCGTTATGCGACCAAGCGCTCGTGGCTCGTGCGAATCGAAGTGGCCATCACCGTACTCCTGGTGCTGCTGGCCTTCTCGACAACTCTGAGTCACGTTCTGATCACTACGTCGATCTTGTTCACAATCCTGGCCTTCTTTTCGGCAACTCATGACATCGCGATCGACGGCTACTACCTCGAAGCGCTGAATACCGACGACCAGTCAAAATACGTCGGCTTTCGCGCAATGGCCTTCCGCATCGCGGTCTTCGTGATCGCCGGGCCGGTCTTTATCTTCTACGATGACTGGGGGTGGTTCCCGACCCTGCTGGTCGTCGCCCTTGTGATGCTGCTCTTGACGCTCTATCACCTGATCTTCCTCCCTCGAATCGAAACCGAAGAACGCACCTTCAGCGATCTTTTCTCTAAGATTCTGACCTTCAAGACGCTCTTGATCGGTATCGCAGTTTCCGTTGCCATTGCCGGGATCAAGTTCCTCATCGGCTCCGGCCCTGTGCAAAACACAATCTCCGGCTCTTCCTTCCTCAACACCATCTCCGTCAGCGGATGGATCGGCCTGGTGTTGCTGCTCGCCCTGTTGGTGCTCGTGGCCTTTGTACCCTTCCTCAAACGCCGCCTCTCAGAGAGTCAGTCGTACTACGCCGGGGCCTTCGTCGACTTCCTCGACCAACCCCGCATCGGCGTCATCCTGGGTTTTGTCGTTTTTCTGCGTACCGGCGAGAGCTTCCTGCTCAAGATGCGCTACGCCTTCTTGCGCGAGATCGGCATGACGCCCGGAGAGTTCGGCTGGGCCAACAGCCTCGCGATCTGGGCCATGATCGGCGCGACCATGATCGGCGGCTACCTGATTTCAAAGCATGGTCTCAAGCGATGGATCTGGCCGTTCATCCTTGCCCAGAACACGCTCAACCTGCTCTATATGGGCCTGGCCGGTCGGTACGAACACTTGATCGGCCACCCTGAGCTGGGATTGCCGAACTTCAAGCTATTAGCCGGCGTCATTACTCTGGAGAACGTCGGATCCGGCTTCGGCACGGCCATCTTCATGGTCTACCTGATGCGCTGCTGCAAACCGGGACACAAGGCGGCACACTACGCCATTCTCTCGGCCTTGATGAGCGTCAGTTTCACTCTGTCCGGGGTCTTGAGCGGCTTTATGGCCGACGCATGGGGATTTCAGACCTACTTTGCCTTCACCTTCGCCGCCACCGTGCCCGGCATGGCCCTGATCTTCTTCTTGCCGTATCTGGATGGAAGGTCCGCCGCTGACGCCGAATAGGAAGGCACAGCCACTATAGGGGCGGACCCCAGTCTCCGTCCGAGCTCG
>JAOZPW010000360.1 GCA_029932545.1 Thermoanaerobaculales bacterium
GTTGAACACCTGGTTGGGGGTTCCGGAAAATCCGTAGTAGTTGATGCGCGTCGTAGCCGCTGAGCATCCGTAGGTTCCGCCGTAATAACGAAGGGGGATGAATTCGCTGTGATCATAAGTCTGACTGGCCATCTCGAGACCCGAGTACGCCCTGGTGCAGTATCCTCAAGTGGTTGAGGTATACAACTCATTCAACGTCGTGATCGGATAGGCATCGAGCGCCATCACCGACGGGGCTACAAGACTCAGCACACAGACCATCAATACTGACTTTTTCATCACTTTTCCTCCTTGAAAAGGTTGATCAAGTTTTTCACCGCCGCGATCGTATATGGACTCATTGCCAGAATCAACCGAGCTTTGATCATAGATTCCCGAGAACAAAGATGTTTCTATGGTGTCATTCACCGAACGTAGGTATTTCCTGGACCAAGCCTTCTCTTTGAGGAATCGGCGTCAGCCATTCGATCACTGCATTGAGCAGCGCCGAACGGTCTGCCGCGTTGTCGATGGCCTCGAATCCGAATGCCAGATAGACAATCCTGGCGCGGGAGACGCTATCCTGGGAGCGAATGGCTGCACCCCAGTCCTCTCCGGTGTAACTGAAAATTTCAACCGCATCGCTGTCAATAGGCGCGATCCGGCTTGGATAGTCCTGGTTATCGGCCCCGTCCCCACCCCGAATATGGAGCGTGAGACCGTCCGATACCGGATCCCCGACCACACCATCGAGGTCGTATCTGTTGACGTCGTCCGAAAGGTATTCGGCATGCAGGTATTCCTCGTAGAAAGCAACATCGGCATTGCCGGAGTCACTGACATTGAGGTCCCAGCCGATATCCTGACCGCTGATGAACAAGCTCTTGCCGGCGTCAAGATGCTGTTCGACAAAGGCCCTGTCGGTTGCGTCAAGGCTCGGGTATCCCAGCCCGACATTCCAGATCAACAGGTCGATCGCCGACGCAACCTCATCGTTCAGCTTCGCTGACGAGAGCTCCCACACCCCGTAGGTCAGACCCACATCAACGAGGGCAGCGGTGAAATAGCCCTCGTAGTCGTTGCCACCGTCGTCATCGACGAGCAGGGCGTCGACATCGTCGGTGATGTAGACCAACGGAATCTCCAGGGTCTTGGCGAGGTTTGGCGACGTCACCTCGAAGTGATAGCGCATAAAACCCGGGGAGTCCGGGGTGACATTGGCCTTGAAGACTGTCGACTCCTGTTCATTCAGGCCGAAGACCCAGGGATCTGTGTGCTGCTGTCCCCCACTGTCCGAGAAACTGACAGTCCAACCGGGCGGCGCCTCGTCGATAACGAGGCTGATCGTGACGTAATCAGCCTGACCGACGTTGATGATCGTGACGTCGTCGCTTTGGTAGGTTTCGGTCGATGGACCAAGCTTGACTGTCGAAAACGGGATCATTGCCCGAACCGAGAAACTGGGCTGATCGTAACTCGAACCCGCCTGCACGAGCTCCTTGTTTTGCCTCTGCACGAGTGCGACAACACGCAGGTTGTCCTGGTTCCAGGTCGGATCGATCGTGAAGGAAGCATTGAAGAGGGCCGAATTGCCGGCGCCGTCCAACGAAATCGTATCGCTGATGATATCTCGAGTGACGTGGGAGTCTTTGGAGTTGACATCGTCCTCAATCAGGATGAAGTGAAAGTGGTCCTCGAAGAGCGTGGAGTCGGTCGAGTACATCGTGACGGTGGCACTGACTCCACCCGTGGCCGGATCGAACGAGTCGACGACGACGCGGACCGGCGCCGGATCGAAGTACCGACTCCGGATGATGTCCATGTACTGCCCACCCTGCACATCCGCCGTGCTGGCGCCGACAATATTATGAGTCCCGTTGAACATCAAATTGGGGGTGCCGGACATTCCGTAATAATTGACGCGCGCCGTTGAGGCCGTGCAACCATGGGTGCCACGGTAGTAACGGACATTGACGAATTCGCTGTGATCGTAGGTTTGACCGGCCATCTCGAGACCCGAGTACGCCCTGGGACAGTAGCCTCAAGTGGTTGTTGTATACAACTCCGCAATCGTCGTCATGGGATAGGCATCGAGGGCCATCACCGACGGGGCCACAAGGCCGAGCACACACACCATCAAGACTGATTTTTTCATTTTTTCTCCTCTTTCAATACTTGATCAAATATTTGATCGCGGCGATCGTAATTTGAATACATAAAAGAATCAACCGATGCAGTTCGAATAAATCGGCCCAGATCGGTTGTTTTTTGAGCGCCCTCGCCATTCCTCCGGTATCCTGCATGGTCATGATTACGTTGATCGATATTTCCAAGCAATTTGGGGCCCAAAACCTGTTCGAAGACGTCAGCCTCCAACTCGACCCCGGCAACCGATATGGCCTGGTCGGGGCCAACGGCTCCGGCAAGTCGACACTGCTGCGCATCATCACCGGCGAAGAGGAGGCCAGTACAGGCAAAGTATCAATGCCTCGGAGCCTGACGCTGGGCGTCCTCAAGCAGGATCACTTCGAGTACGAGAGCACTCCGATTCTGGAAGTGGCAATGATGGGCCACCAGGGTCTGTGGCAGGCGATGGAAGAGAAAGAGGCCGTTTTAGCTGCCGAGCCCTTCGACGCCGACCGCTACGGCGACCTGGAAGATCTCATTCTCAGCCATGACGGCTACGCCTTCGAGGCCCGCTGTGCGGAGATCCTCGAAGGCCTCGGCATTCCTACGTCACAGCACAGACAACCACTGTCAATATTGTCCGGCGGGTTCAAGTTTCGCGCACTTCTGGCACAGACTCTGGCTGCAGGCCCCGACTGCCTGCTGCTGGACGAACCGACCAACCATCTTGACATCCTCTCCATCCGGTGGCTCGAGACCTTTCTGGTGGAATATCCGGGTTGCGCGCTGGTGATCTCCCACGACCATCGTTTCCTCAATACCGTCTGCACCCACATTCTCGACGTCGACTACCGCACCATCACCCCCTACACCGGGAATTATCGGCGATTTGAGGAGGCCAAGATCTCAAATCGTAATCGGAAAGAAGCCGAGATTTCCAAAAGAGAGAAACAGATCGCCCAGAACAGGGCCTTTGTCGAAAGATTCCGCGCCAAAGCGACCAAGGCCCGTCAAGCCCAGAGCAAACTCAAGGCGATAGAACGTATCGATCTCGAGGAACTGGCGCCGTCATCGAGACGGCATCCGAAATTCGGTTTTGCCCAACGCCGGCCCAGCGGCAAGACCGTGCTCGAAATCGAGGGGCTGGACAAGGCCTACGGCGACAATCAGGTTCTCAAGGGGGTCGATCTGACGATCCGCCGTGGCGACCGCCTGGCCATCATCGGACCCAACGGCATCGGCAAGTCGACCCTGCTCA